>JBKHJK010000065.1:0-8101 GCA_046538215.1 Armatimonadota bacterium | reverse complement strand
ACATTTATCGGCGGCGGTTTGGGCGATCTGTGATGCATCAATATCCCTCACATCAGCCGCGATTCCCTGGGCGAAGCCGCTGCTGTCCTCGCCGGAAAGCACTGCCCGGAGATTGGCCTCGGTGGTGGCCTGGAATGCCCGGGCTCCCAGCGAGTTTGCCACTGCGTAGGCCCCGGAGGTGATGCTGAAGGCTCCGGCGGCAGTTTGATCGCGGCTTTCGGCGGTGTCAATGACAGTCGCCACGGCTTCGGCGCGGTGGTCCGGCCCGAAATCTGTCGTCGCCTGCACGCCGGAGAGATCATGCTTCAGGGGCTCAACCTCGGGAAGAGACACGAAGTCCTCCATCGGTTCCGCCAGCTTTGCCATCTCGCAGGCACGCTCGACGACATCCCGGACCAGCTCCTCCGACAGTGCGCTTCCGCTGGCGACGGCGATCTTTTTGCCGAAAATCGCCCGCACCTGCAGCTCGGCGCTGAAGGAGGCGACGTTCTGGTGAATGTGGTTGTTGGCAAACCGCGTGAGGGCGCTGTCTCCGGAGGAAATCAACACCTCCGTCTGGTCGGCTGTGGATGCCTCCAGCGCCGTCTCACAGATTTTGATGGCTTCCTGCTTTGTCAAGGTATGAGCGTCACTCATCGCCAAGCACTCCTACCTGGACGTTTCGGAATCTCGCTGCTGATACGCCGTGTCCGACCCTGGCCGTCTGTCCCGGCTCGCCCTTCCCGCAGTTGGGAACACCCCAGACCTGCCACGTTTCCTCGTCCGCCACCGCGTCACAGGAGTTCCAGAATTCAGGGGTAATGCCTGTATAGGTGGGGTTGCGGACGATTCCGGTGATTTCACCGCCCTCCACGAGATAGCCGATTTCGGCGCCGAACTGGAAGTTCAGCCGTCTGTCGTCAATGCTCCAGCTTCGGTTGTCGGCCATGATGATGCCTCGGTCGGTGGAGGCGATAATTTCATCAAGCGTCATGTCTCCGGGCAGCAGGTTGATGTTGGTCATGCGAATGAGCGGGAGCCGCCCCCATCCATCGGCACGCATCGCCCCACCGCTTCTTTGCAGCCCGAGCTGTGCGGCGGTTTCGCGCGAGGTGAGGTAGCCGACGAACAGGCCGTTTTTCACGATATCCACACACTGGCCGGGCACGCCCTCGTCGTCATACGCCAGGGAGCCCAGGCCGCTCGGAATGGTCGCGTCGGCGGTGATATTCACCTTTTCAGAGCCGTACTGAAGCTCGTTGAGCTTATCGGGCGTGAGGAAGCTGGTTCCGGCAAAGCTGGCTTCCGTCCCCAGCACGCGGTCGAGCTCGATGGGATGGCCGCACGATTCGTGCACCTGAAGCGCAAGCTGACCACCACGCAGGATTACATCCATCTCCCCGGAGGGGCACTGTGGGGCCTCCAGGAGCTTCACCGCCTCTTCGGCGATCTCTTCGGCGTGAGACGGCAGGTCGAGCTCCTCGATCAGCTCCCAGCCCCGCAGCATTGTCTGCCCGCCGTGACTGGAGGAATATGAGCGTGTCTGGGTGTCATCCTCGCTGGCGGCCGTACACTGGATGACGCCGCCGGTTTCGATGCGCTCCTGGTAGATGGAGGCACCTTCACTGCTGGCGAAATGCTGCTCGACATGCCGCGTGGAGATATTTCCCTCGGCAACCGCCACCTCGTGTTTGCGCATCTTTTCGTCTGCGTCCATCAGAACCGCGATGCGGTCTTCCATGGGGACATCGGCGGGGTCTATCTCAACCTCGGCTTCCACCTCATCAACCGCAGGCTCAACATCAGCCAGCTCCACGGGCTCTTTTGATGTAGTCGCCGACGCCCGGGCGAGATCCGCCGCGCGGCGGGCGGTGGCTCGAATGTCGGATTTCTCAAGCGAGGCGGTCGCGGCAAAGCCCCAGGCGCCGTCGGCGATCACACGGACACCGATACCGCGCGTGCGATCGGAGGTCAGTGCCGAGGGGGAGCCGTTTTTGACTTCAACGTCTTCGACAAACCGGCGCACGAACCGCGCGTCGGCGTAGGAGGCACCGGCATCGAGCGCCTCCTGTACAGCAAGCTGGGTGCGTTCGTCCATAAAATCTCCTCCGCTCGTCGGAGTGTGCTTGTAGCATTCAAAGCTATTACATGGTGCCGTTGTCCAAAATGTGACTATTGGGCGAAAGACTGCACAACAATAGAAAGTTTGGCAGAGTGGCTCATACGCTCAGCGTCAAGGTGCCCTGGGGCATCCACTGCTTCAGATACCGGGCGCTGATCTTGAGTTCAGACAGCAGGTCATCCTCGTTTTTCGTCGAACCCGGGATAATCTCGGCGATCATGTAGGTACGGTCCACCGGCTCCATGTACTCGGAGACCGGATTGTTTTCGACGTCTTCATGCGCCTGCTGGATCGCCTCGATGAGCGGCTCGATCTCGATATGCCCCTTCTCGTTATATTCCTCGGTGAAGGCCCAGTGCGCGGAGGCGTCGGGCGTGGTCTGCTGGAGGTGGATGATCTCGGAGAACGGAGCAAACCGGCGCGTCCATTCGAGATAATCCAGGTCGGGGCCTTCCAGACCGTAGTGCATGCCCGCCATGTGTCCGACATCAATGGTCAGATAGACGGGGATGGCCGGGTCGTGGCGGTTGATGTTGGTAAGGATATATTCCGCCTGGTCCAGCGTCCACGGGACCTCCGACGGGATGTACATCTGCTCCAGATAGATCGCCTCCATGCCGCGGTCGGCGCCCTCTGCAGCGAGGTCCACAAACGTGCCGCACAGGCGGTCTATGGCGTCCTGGTAGCCGCCTGAGGCTTCCATGACCTCCACGGAGATGGCGTCCCAGTGCCCGCCGACGCGGTCGGTACCCATCTCCCGGGCGATATCCATGGTCGAGGTGATCCATTCCGCCATCCGCTGTCGGCAGGCCGGATGCGAATGTGACAGGCCGTGAAAGCGGTGGGTGGCGACACCGGTGTAGATGTCGGTGATATTGATGTCATATTTTTCGGCGGCCTTCTTCACCTGCCGGGCCGTCTGCATCTGGTACTCCCGGTCGCCGGAGAAAAACGGGTCAATAACATCACCGCAGAACTCGTGGTGGTCGTAGCCGAGCTGTCGAGTCAGCCGCATCCAGTTTTCCGGCTGCTCCCACCGGCGGGTGATGAAGGCGCCGTTGATGCCGAGGTCGAGTTTCACTTCACGTGACATAATTGTGTCTCCGTTTCCGTGTGCTGGTCGGTGTGTTCGGTTGGTATCGTGCTCAAGGATACCGTCCTTCTGATGTCGCGGCAAGCCCGAACGCTACTGCGGCTCCCAGTCCCACTGAAGCTCCTGATCGCCGCGCGTGATCGTCACATCATCGGTCCCGGCGATGCTGATGGCTCCGGTCGGATCAACAGTCAGAGATGCCCAGTTGTTGACCACGAATTCGTCACCGGGCTTCAGGTCCACATAATACAGCGTATCACCCTGCGAGAGGCCCTCTGTGCTTTGCACCTCAATCTGCATCGGCTGGCCGTATTTCGTGGAGGCGATCTGTGTTGAGACACTGCCATCGGGCTTCATCAGGCGCTTGCCGTCGAAGAAGCGGGCGTTGCCAAACTTCGCACGGTCGTAATCATGCGGCACCAGACTCGTCAGGAGCGTCTCCGTCGGCGGATCTCGCTCCAGCACCGCCTTGCCCAGCACCAGCCGCTGGGTGCCCAGGTCAATGACACTCATATCACCCTCGCGCCGGATCTCGTTGATGGTGTAGGCGGTGTTGCGGACGTAATCCGGGCTGCTGAAGGTAATGTTCTGCCATTTCAGGCGACCGTCTGTCGGCAGATCGGCGTCGGTGTAAATACGATTGTTTTCATAATCAATCCGCCGGATGGTGCCGGTATGCTGGCCCTTCGCAAGTCGCATCTCAAAGCCCGGTGCGGCGATGCGCCTGCCGACGAGATGTGCGGCGGTCACCTGGTCCACGTCCGTGCGGATATGCGCCAGACGCCCGTCGAGCTGCAGATCACCGTCGGCGGTGTACTGGCCGGGATCCATCGCGTAAAAGAAGCGGTCAATGCCGCCGGATTCCAGCATCACCGCCAGGGCCGTGGAGCCGTCCGATGCCTCAAGCCGCCCGGCACGCTGGATGACAGGCACCGGCGCGGCCTCTGAGCCGTTGCGGGGGTCCTCGGTGGCGAAATCAACCGAGGCGACACCCATCCACGGATGGCTGCCCGGGCCCTCCACGGTTTTGACCGTCAGGGTGTGCTCGCCGGCCTGCAGCTCCATCGGGCCGAAGACCAGCGGCTCGGCGGAGCTGATGGCACCGGCCTGTCCCACATACGGCTCTCCGAGGGGCTGGCCGTCGAGGATGAACTGGGCGGTTCCGTAGGCGGGCGAACGGTACGGCTCGATGACGAAGTAGTAGTCGCCGCTTTCGTCGAGGTCCAGGGTGATGTCCATCGCCCCACCGATCTCATTGGCCTGAAACAGCACGATGTCGTGGCCGCTGATATACTTGATGACCCCCTCATCGGTCTCAGCGGAAGTGACAAGCTCCTGGGCGCGGATGCCACCGGTGTGCATGGGCGGCCCGTACGGCTCCATCAGTCCCACGAAGGTGCTCCGCAGGTCACCAGTGTCGGCCTGTCTGCGGGCCATGACATATTCGGCACGGGGATAGTGTGGATAGATGCCCGGCGCCCACGCATTGACGATCTCGGTGTTCTCCTGCGGCAGCATCGTCAGCCGGAAATGGTCGCTTTCTTCAGGAAGCTGCCACGTCGCTCGCCACAGGGTGTCGCCGTCGGCCCTGCGCGGGTGCATCATAAAGCCCAGTCCGTTGTCGGGCGGTGCGACCCAGTAGGGAGTGTGAGCCACGCCGCTGAGGAAGCCGTCATTCATCTGCCGCTCGCCCCAGTTGACATCGGGACCGGCCAGCGACCCTTCGGCACGCTCCGACATCTGAAGACCGTCGAAGGAGATATCATCCGACAGCGCGTGGAGGATGTAGTCATGCCGGTCGCCGCCACGAACGTTGAAGATGTCCAGCAGATAGCTGTTGGGCCCGTCGCCGACCAGCGCGAGGAACCGCCGATACAAATCGCAGCCCTTCGAGCGATAAATGTCATCGGAATCCACGTCGGTCGCCTGCAGCCCCGGCATGGCGACGGTAAAGTGCATGGTGCCGCCCTTGATATCTTCGGCACCCGTGCCCTGCCTGGTCTCATTGATCATCACGGTGTTGTGGGCGGCTGTCGTCTTCGCCCAGCCCACCTGCGTGTGCGTGGCACCGTTGCTGTAGCCGAGGTCATACGTCATTTCGTAGCCGAGACCGAAGTAGTTAATATTCAGCGCGTCGTAATGCCCGTGATTGAGCACCGGGCCATATCGCACCAGGCACGCCTGCTGGGCGGGATTTGCGGGAGTGCGCAAAAACACCATGCCCTTCTGGCCCAGCACATGCGTGTCGGTGATGCGCCGCAGGAGACGTTCGGGCAGATCGCCGCCGTCTTCGGGGATCCCGCCGGAGTGATACAGCATCCACTCTTTCATCCGCGAGCCGGCACGGAGCTGCTCAAGCCGGTCTCCGGCCAAAAAATGCACCAGTGCCGCGAAATCCTCCTTCACCTGCGGATCGGTCGTCTGCGCCCAGATCTGCTCGGCAAAGCTGTAGTCAGTGGCATCAAAATAGTTCTCCGGAGGCGGATTTTTCCGCACATCAGGCCCGCAGTCGCCGTAGCGCGGCCAGTGACCGCAGCAGTCCATCTCCAGTGTGGGCAAAACGTAAAAGCTGCGGAACACCGGGTCGTTGTACAGATTCAGGCCCTCGGGATAGGCCTCGCTGCGCCAGTTTTTCAGCGGGTCGGCGTAGGTCAGATACAGCCGCCGGGCGTGGTTGGAATAACACAGCGCGGTCTCCACATATCGCCCGTCACGGTCGGCGTTGTTCATCACCAGCGAATAGATGCCGTACGGGCCGTCAATGGCCCAGTCCACATACGCCTCAATCCCCAGCAGGCAGCCCACAGAAAGCGAGCCGCGGATATAGTCGGCAAATCCGTTATTCAATCCCCCGGCCAGAGATTTTTCGTAGCAGTACCATGCAGCGTTTTTGAGCATGTTTTTTTCGATATTTTCGCGCCGGGTCATGCCCTCCACAAAGGACGGCTCATCCAGCACCTCGCTGTTGTAGATTTTGTCATAATAATCCACCAGCGTCACCAGCACCCGGGCGGTCTGGTAGTATGGCCGGTTCAGCCGACCGGAGACCTTCGACGGATCCGAATGGCCTGCGTAATCCCACGATCCGGCGGTGCAGGTGGGGTAGATTTCGGCGATCGCGTCCAGCAGATTCGCACACGTCTCGGCGTACTTTTCCTCACCCGTCAGCAGATAGGCCTCTGACAGGTACTTACACCACTTCTGGTAGGTCTCCACAACCCAGGCGTTGTAGGAGCCGACGAAGAAATGCTTGCGCCCGTCCTCGCCAACGTATCCGGTGCCGTCATCGGGATACTCATCGTTCGGAAGAATATGGCCGTTGGAGCATTTGACGGTTCCGGGTCGGTCAAAGCTGCAGTTTGCGCCACCCCATGTCCCCCAGCGCGCCCCACAGATCGGACAGCCGGTGGAGCCGTATGCGAAACACGCATTCTCCGGCGGGCAGTGCTCGCGGATCCACTCAGCGTCATGATCCACGCAGCTCTCGGCGCTGCGGATGACCTGGTCGAAGTAGCTTTGCGCCCACTCGTGCTTTTCGATATTCTCCTTCGCCCGCTCCACGTCGTCGGGAGTGATATAGACACAGGGATGATAATCGCGCCCGCGCTCGGTGAGATCAACATTCCGCCATCGCTCGCGCGGCGGAATCATCGGCTTGATCTCCTCGTCGGGGTCATGAAACGCCAGGAGCTCCTGAATGCCGAAGTAGTGCTTATCGCTGTAGGCATCAGCCAGCTCGATGGTCAGTGTTTGCGTGGTACGCTCCGGGAAGCGGATGATGTGTGAGCCGGGCTTGTCCTGCAGCTCCTCTGTGACCGGCTCGCCGTCGGGGAAGACCACGCGCAGTGTCTTGATGTGCATGTACAGCCTCGACATATCGGTTTCGATGAGCACGAGGGTATCAAGGGTCACCGGCTCGGCGAAGGTGACCGTGATGCTCACAGGCCGGTTTGGATGTGCGCCACTGGCCCAGCGCGTCCCGGCGTCTCCGTCCAGCATATTCAGGGCCCCGTATTTGCCGTCAGGTGGGCTGGATGCCGAGGAGACCTCCACCTGCACGTCCTGCATCAGGTTTTCAGTCAGCGGCCCCTCTATAAAGCTGCTGACAGGGGCGGCGTATCCCGCCACGGCCCCAACAGCGATACAGATACAAACACCGAACAGCAGGTATGACGCTTTCATCGTTTTCCCTCCGGTTCAACGCTCCGACCATTTGAAATCTCGAGTCGTGCCGCCGGTTATGACGGTGACATCGTCCGTCGCCGTCACGTGGGCCTCTCCAGCGTCGTCTATCTGCAGGGCCGCCCAGTTGTGGACAACGAAGCTGTCTCCGGGCTGCAGGTCCAGGTACAGGAACCTGTCTCCAGGGTTGAAGCCATCCGTCGCTTCGACATTCACCACAAAGGGCTGGTCATAAATCGCCGAAGTGACATGCGTCTGGGCACCGGTTTCGTCGGAAATCAGCAGCTTGCCATCGAAGAAGTCAACACCGCGACGCGTGAGACCCCGCGCGTAGTCATGCGGTGTCAGACTCAGAAGCGTTGTAGCGTCTTTGCCTTCTTCGTGAACGGTGCCCTCACCCAGCACAATCTTCTGGGGGCCGAAATCAATGACACTACGCCCGTTTTCGCGGGTGACCCCGTAGATGGTGTAGGCGGTGTTACGGGTGTAGGCCGGGTTGGCAAACTGGACGGTCTGAAACCTCAGCCGCCCGTCGGTGGGCAGCTTGGCGTCAACAACCACCCGGTTGTTTTCATAGTCAACTTCGACGATCTCGCCGGAATGGCTGCCGTGGGCCAGCTCGATGGCAAAGCCGGGGGCAGAGAGAGACTTGCCCACGAGGTGAGCGGCGGTGACCTGGTCAGCATCGGTCTGCAGGTGGCCGAACCCGCCATTCGGGGTGACAT
>JBKHJK010000064.1:0-8116 GCA_046538215.1 Armatimonadota bacterium | reverse complement strand
CTCCTTCGGCGAGGGCCCGTATCTTGCCGTGCATCGGCCAGCCACTGCGATCAAAGACGGCCTCTTCGATCCCCTCGGCCAACGCGCGTTCGCCAATCGCCCTGCCAACGGCCTTTGCTGCTTCGATAGTGCAGGTGCTGTCGAGGTCAGCCGCAATCTCGTCTTCTAACGTCGAGGCGGCGACAAGCGTCTCCCCCGCCCAGTCGTTGATAATCTGGGCATAGATATGCTTCAGGGATTTATAGACCGACAGTCGCGGTCGCTCCGGCGTTCCCTCGATCTTCGCACGGATTCGCTTGTGTCGTTTGCTTCTTTGCGTTCTTTTTCGGGCTAGCCTTCCCATGATCACTTGCCATCCTGTCTTTTGGTATATCTCAAATTCCGACGGCGACCTGCCTTATGCATGAGCCGCTACATCTCACCAATGCGGGCTTTCCCGGCCTTGCGGCGCACACGTTCGTCGGAGTACCTGATACCGTGGCCCTTGTACGGCTCCACGGGCCGGATGCTTCTGATCTCGGCGGCGGTCTCTCCGACAAGCTGCTTGTCGGCCCCGCGGATGATAATCGTCGTCTGGTCCGGCACATCGAATTCAATGCCCTCGGGTGCCTCGAACTCGTATGGATACGAAAGTCCCAGCCGTAGTGTCAGCCCACCGGCACGCTCTTCCGCGCGGTACCCGACACCGCTGATCATCAGGCGCTTCTCGTAGCCGTTGACGACGCCCTCGACCATGTTGGCGATCAGCGATCGGGTGGTGCCGTGCAGGGATCTGTGATGGCGGTCGTCTGAGGGGCGGGTGACAATGATTTCGTCGTCTTCGACAGTCACCGTCATATCCGGATGGTAGCTGAACTCCAGCTCACCCAGCGGCCCCTTCACGACGATCTGGTTGTCTCTTACCAGCTCGACGCTAACTTTTTCAGGTATCTCTATGGGCAGATTCCCAATTCTGGACATAGCACAATCCCCATTCTCGACAAAAAAATGCAGTGATTACCAGATCTCGGCGATGACTTCGCCACCGATGCCGCGCTTGCGGCACTCGTCCGCCGTCAGGACGCCCTGGCTGGTTGATACCACAGCCAGGCCCATTCCACCAAGCGGTCGGGGGAGGTCATCTTTCGTAGCGTACCGGCGTCTCCCGGGCACACTGATCCGCTTGAGACCGTGGAGCACGGGCTCCTTATACTCGTCGTATTTCAGGCGAATACGGATGCTCCGGCCGCGGTCCACGAGCTGGTAGCCGCGGATATAGCCCTCTCGATGCAGGATCTTGGCGATCTCCCGCTTCATCTTGGATACCGGCACATCCACACTTGTATGGCGGGCTGTAACCGCGTTGCGAATTCTGGTCAACATGTCAGCGATTGGATCCGATACAACAGCCATCCGGTTGCCTCCCGGCCTGCGACACATAAACGTCGGCGTAAAATCAACGTCGTGCTCTGTGATTGGCGGATATCCCGCCTGGTGGTCACCAGCTTGCCTTGCGAACTCCGGGAATATTGCCCTCGAGGGCATTTTCCCTGAAGCAGATGCGGCACAGACCGAATTGCCGCATATAGCCACGGCTGCGCCCGCAAAGCTTACAGCGATTCACTCTTCTCGTGCTGAACTTTACGTCTTTATCCTGCTTTGCAATCCACGATTGGCGTGCCACAATATAAGCTCCTCTATGTTTGTCTAGCCCGTTTCAGCTGCTGCGGGGGCCTCCTGGGGCTTTTGCAGGGGCATGCCCAGAAGCTCCAGCAGCGCTGTGGCCTCTTCGTCAGTTTCGGCGGTGGTTACGATCGTGACATCCAGCCCCCGGACCTTTTCGACGTCGTCGTAGCTGAGCTCCGGAAAGATAAGATGGTCATTGATACCCAGGCTGTAATTGCCCCGGCCGTCGAAGGAGTTGCGCGACAGGCCCCGGAAGTCACGGATGCGCGGCATGGCCACATTAAATAGCCTGTCGAGAAATTCCCACATGCGCGTTTTTCTGAGCGTGCACACCGCGCCAATCGGCTGTCCCTCACGGATGCTGAATGCGGAGATCGAGCGTCTCGCCCGGCGCATCGAGGGCCACTGGCCGGTGATGCGGGATATCTCTTCCATACCGCGCTCGAGTGTCTCAAAATCATCTTCAGCACTCTCGATGCCGATGTTGACGCATACCTTCACCAGTTTCGGCGCTTCATATACATTGTCGTATCCGAACCGCTCCATCAAAGCGGGACGGATCTCTTCTTCGTACCTTTGCCGTAGCCTTGGAGCCATTTGAAAGACCTTCCAGTGCGTGCTGCAGGCAGGGTATGCCTGTCAGCCGCCGTAATTACTCGTCAATGTCCTTGTCACACTGCTTACAGACGCGGACTTTCTCGCCGTTTTGTCGGATGCGGTACCCGATTCTCGTGGGCGCATCACAGTTCGGGCAGATGAGCATCACGTTTGAGACGTGTATGGGGCCGGGTCTCTCCACGATACCGGCCTGGCGCACCTGCTGGGTCTGGCGCATCGCCCGTCGCTGTATGTTGATGCCGTCAACGATGATACGCTCATCATCGGGGAAAACCTCAATGACGCGTCCGCGCCGCTGGCTGCCCTTGTAGGAGCGGTCCTTCCCCGTTATGATCAGTACTTCGTCACCGGTTTTAATGGATAGCGTTTTCGTCGGCATGACAAGTCTCTCTTTCCTTTATACAACTTCAGGTGCCAGGGAGATGATGCGCATGAATCCGCGCTCCCGAAGCTCCCGGGCAACCGGTCCGAATACACGGGTTGCCTGTGGGTCCTGGTGCTCATCCACGATGACTGCGGCGTTGTCGTCAAAATTGATAAAGGTGCCGTCTTCACGCTGTGTGCGGGCCCGGCATCGGACGATGACCGCCCGCACGACCTCACCTTTGTCAATCTGGCTATCGGGGGTGACGGATTTGGTTGAAGCGACGATTTCGTCGCCCAGTCCCGCGTATCTGGCGGCACCGCGACCAATGATGTCAATGCAACCGATCTCCTGCACACCACTGTTGTCAGTTACTTTTAATCGTGTTTCTTTTTGAATCATGTGATTCCCTCAATCCGGCCGCGGCTTACTCGTCTTCTTCGGCCTGAGATGCGCTAATGATCTGGTCCATCAGATGCGCGGGCACCTGTTCGTATCGTGCAAACTGCATAGTGTAGCTGGCCCGGCCCTGCGAGATCGAACGGAGGTCTGCCGCGTATCGCCGCATCTCCGCCATCGGAACCAGCGCCCTGATGATCTGCAACCCTCCTGCCAGACTTTCGCTGCCTTCAATGCGGCCGCGCCGGCCCGACAGATCGCTCATCATGTCGCCGGTCAAATCCTCCGGCGCCGTCACCTCGACCTCCATGATCGGCTCGATGAAGATTGATGTGGTTTCCTCCATGGCGTTCCGTATGGCTATCTGGCCCGCCGTCTGAAACGCCTGGTCCGATGAGTCCACCGGGTGCGAACTACCGTCATAGAGCGTGACCTGAATGTCCACGACTGGATAGTTTGCCAGGTGCCCCTCGGCCAGTGCCGCCCGGACGCCCTTTTCGACGGCCGGGATGTACTGCGTCGGCACCGACGCCCCCTTGATCTCGTTGACAAACTCGACACCGCTGTCACGGGGCAACGGCTCCACGCGGATCCATACATCGCCGAACTGTCCGCGCCCGCCCGTCTGCTTCTTGTGACGCCCACGCACCGACACCGATCTGGTGATCGTCTCCCGGTACGGGACTTTCGGCGCATGAAGTTCAACCTGGGTGTCGAAATGGCGCGCCAACCTGTCCATCAGCACCTCAAGATGCAGGGCTCCCAGACCGTGAACCAGCGTTTCGGCCGTTTCGTCATCGCGCCCGTATTTGAAACCTACATCTTCTTCGGCAAGCTGTGAAAGACCGCTGGATACTTTATCCTCGTCACCGCGCGAGACGATCTCCAGGGCCGCGGCATGCATGGGCTCGGGAAGCGCAGGCATCTCGAAGATGACCTGGTCGGTCTGGTCGCACAGCGTATCACCCGTCAGCGTCGTCTCCAGTTTGCTGACACACCCCAGGTCACCGGCGCACATCGTCTCCACTTCTGAAAACTCATTCCCCTGCACAACCGCCAGGCCGCTGAGCTTCTCGCGTTCCTTACGGGTGCTGTTGGTAACCTGCGTGTCGGCAACAGCTTCGCCCGACACAACACGAATAAGACTGATGCGGCCCACGTATGGGTCACTCATTGTCTTGAAAACGACTGCCGAGAACGGTTCATCAGTACTGCACGTACGTGTAATCTCTTCTTCCTCGTCGCCGGACGCACTGCCGACCCACTCATGACCCTCCGACGGAGCAGGACATCCATCCACGATGAAGTCCAGCAGCGCGGCAACACCCAGCGAATGCACGGCATCGGTCAGCACAACCGGGACGAGCTGTCTGTTCAGCACTGCGGTGGCCAGGCCCTTTGTGAGGTCCTCCTGGCCCAGCGTACCCTCTTCAAGGTACTTCTCGATCAGCTCTTCATCGTTGGCGGCCACAGCATCTACAAGTTCCTCGCGGGCGGCCTCCACCTCATCGCTCAGTTCCTCGGGCACCTCGGTCCATGTTCCGCCGCCCTCGGAGCCCTCCAGCATCTTCATGCTGAGCAGATCAACGACACCGCTGCACTCCTGCTGCTGTCCCACCGGAAGCTGCAGTCGCACGGCCTCACCGTCAACGAGCATCTCCTTAATACTATTGAAGGAAGCGTCGTAGTCAGCGTGCTCGCCGGTAATCTTGTTGATCACGGCCAGCATTGGCAGATCCTGGTCGCACGCGGTTTCATAGACCTTGTGGGTGTGAACTTCGACACCCGCAGCGGCATCAACAACGATGACGGCCGCATCAGCCACCCAGATGCACGGAATGACCTCGGCAAAAAACTCGCCATACCCCGGCGTGTCTATGATATTGATTTTCGTATTCCGGTGTGTCACGTTGCACAGAGCCGGGCTGATACTGATCTGCCGTTCACGCTCTTCAGGCTGAAAATCAGCAACGGCAGTTTTCTCGTCAACGCTGCCCAGGCGGTTCGTAGCGCCTGCAGCATAAAGCATCGACTCCACGAGACTTGTCTTGCCACATCCTCTGTGACCGACCAGTACGACGTTTCGAATGTCAGAGGTGCTGGGACTCATAACCGAACTTTCCTCCGTCCGTCAATATGGCACACACGCGGCGCCTGTGTACCCATGTACTCGGGTGAGGTCATTTCGCCCTGGAGAGGACCTCTTTGAGGCGCCAGGACTTGGTTTTGCTCAGGGGCCGGCATTCCGCGATAAGCACCCGGTCGCCGACACTGCATTCGTTGTTCTCGTCATGGACGTGAAATTTGGTCGTCCGGCGCAGCACCTTTTCATACAGCGGATGCCGAGCGAGGCGCTCCACACCGACAACGATGGTTTTATCCATGCTGTCGCCGATGACGACACCTTCAAGAATCCTGGGCTCTTTCTTGACGTTCTGGGTCATTGCTACTGTCCTTCCGTTTTTTTGACCGGTTTAGCGGATTCGGTGAACGCTATAGCTGTTCGGCCAATTCGCGTTCCCGCTGAATGGTTTTGATCCGCGCAATCGCTTTACGGTACTTGCGGATCCGCTTGGGATCCTCAATCTGTCCGGACGCCAGACGAAACCGGAGATTAAAAAGACTTTCCTGTATGTGCTGCAGTCGCTCTTGGAGCTCATCGTCGGAAGACTGTCGCAGCTGGTCAATAAAATCACGAGTGGTGCTGGCGCTATCAGGCATATCCTCTATCCTCCCTGCTGACGAATTTGGTGGCCACGGGGAGCTTGTGGGACGCCAGGCGCATGGCCTCGCGCGCCACGTCTTCGTCAACCCCGCTCATTTCGAACAGGATACGGCCGGGCTTGATCACTGCCACCCAGTACGCCGGTGCACCCTTCCCCTTGCCCATTCGGGTTTCAGCGGCGGTTTCGGTGACGGGCTTTTGCGGGAAAATGCGGATCCACACCTTGCCACCACGCCGGGCCGTACGAGTCATGGCAACGCGCGCGGCCTCGATCTGCCGGCCATCAATCCATCCCGGCTCCGTCGCCTGCAGGCCAAACTCTCCGGCGTTCAGCGTGTTGCCTCGCTGTGCCTTGCCGGTGGTTCGGCCGCGGTGATGTTTTCTGTGTTTTTGCTGTCTCGGAATAAGCATCTGAGGGCTCCTCAGCTTTCTTCAGTGTCTTCGCTATCCACTGACTCGTCCTGCAGTGCGGCAATCAGAGGATCGTCGTCCTCTTCGTCGCTCTCGTCAGCATCGTCGGCCGGTTCAGTTTCCTCAGCCGCTTCTTCGGCTTCGGTACCGGATTCTGCTTCAGCAGCAGGTGTCTCGCCGCCCGCTTCGGTCTCTTCGTCGGCCAATATTGCATCTGCCTCTTCGACTTCAGCGGCGTCCTGTGCAGCGACCGTTTCTTCGGCTTCTTCGGCTTCTTTAGTCTCTTCGGCTTGTTCAGTCTCGGCAGCCCCGGCGGTTTCTACCTCTTCAGTCTCTTCCGCGGGCTCTTCCTGCTGTGTTTCTTTGACCGGCGGGAGGATCTCGCCGAGATACAGCCAGACTTTGACGCCGATATGGCCGTATGCGGTTTTGGCCTCTGCGAAGCCGTACTGGACATCGGCGCGGAGTGTATGCAGCGGGACGCGGCCTTCAGGTCCGGCGGCTTCTGTGCGGGCGATTTCAGCGCCGCCGAGCCGGCCGGAAACCTTGCAGCGCACACCCTCGGCTCCCATTCGCATGGCCCGGTCAATGGCCTGTCGCATCGCGCGCCGGTGGGAGGTACGCCGCTCGATTTGGCGGGCGATATTTTCCGCCACAAGCTGCGCGTTGGTATCCGGGTTCGGTGTCTCCTCGACGTTCACCCGTACCTTGAACGAGGTCTTTTTTTCAATTTCCCGGCGCAGGCGGTCAACGTCACGTCCGCCACGGCCGATGACGATACCCGGCTTGGCCGTCTCGATGGTAATGGTCACGGTGCCTGCAGCGCGCTCGATAACAATATCGGAAATCGAGGCGTCTTCAAGACGATCAAGGATAAACTCTCGGATCTTCAGATCCTCTACCAGGTTATCCCGGTACTCCTTGCCCTCTGCGAACCAGCGACCTTTGTGTTCGCGGATGACACCGAGCCGAAAGCCATAGGGATGTACCTTCTGTCCCACGTGTGTTCACTCCCGCTTCAACGCTTCTTGGCGCATTCAGCAAATCTTGTATTATTCTTCTCTCGGTTCGTCACTGACAACAATGGTGATGTGGCACGTCGGTTTTCTCATCTGGTCTGCGCGCCCCCGGGCCCGCGGCTTCATCCGCGGCATCGAGAAACCCATATCGGCGACAGCGCTCTTGACCCACAGTTCATCCCGGACCATGCCGTGATTGTTTTCGGCATTGGCGGCGGCGGATTCGATGCACTTCAGCAACTGCTCTTTGGCCGGGCTGTTTTGGACCATCAGTGCCGCCAGCGCTTCGTCCAGCGTCTTATTTTTGACCAGAGGCAGGAGTTTGCGGACCTTGCGGGGCCCAACTCGCAGCCATTTTGCCACTGCTTTCGCTTCCATCAACTTTACTCCTCGTCAATACCGTCTCGGGCAGCGTTTCAGGCCTATTGCACGGATGTGGTGCGCCCGGTTCCCGTACCTGCTTCACTGCTTGCTCTGGGACTTTGTCTCTCTTCTCCTTCGGCTTCTTCACCGCGACGGCCGGGGCGCATTCCTCGGTAGGTCCGTGTGGGGGCGAATTCGCCGAGCTTGTGGCCGACCATGTTCTCCGTGACCAGCACCGGAACATGCTTGCGCCCGTCATAGACGGCGATGGTGTGACCCACCATTTGCGGGAAAATCGTCGAGCGCCGCGACCACGTCTTGATCATCCGCTTTTCCCCGGACTCGTTCATCCCGGCGATCTTTTTCAGGAGCTTTTCGTCCGCAAACGGACCTTTTTTCATCGATCGGGACATGCTCTATGCCTCCAGATATCTCTATGCCGACAGGTTACTTCCTGCGGCGAACAATGTACTTGTCGGATTCTTTTTTGCCCCGGCGGGTCTTTTTGCCGAGGGTCCTTTTGCCCCACGGACTTCGCGGGCTGTCCAGACC
>JBKHJK010000063.1:0-8251 GCA_046538215.1 Armatimonadota bacterium | reverse complement strand
ACCTGGATGTCATCACTGGCTTCCAGGTCGGCGATGGTGCGTGCCACCTTCATTATACGGTCGTGGGCGCGAGCGGACAACTGGAACTGGTCAATCGCCGATCTCAGCAGTGCCGAAACCTCGTCATCGAGAACGCAGAAGTTCCGCAGCGCCTTGGGATTCATGGAGGCGTTATTGAAAAAGGGCGTACCGTCAAATCGCTGCTTTTGCATCTCGCGGGCTCGAACAACACGTTCGCGGACATTCTCGGACCGCTCGCCCGGCTGTTTCTGCATCACCTCATCCGCATTCAGGCGGGGGACTTCCACCTGGATGTCAATCCGGTCCTGCAGTGGGCCGCTGATGCGCTTGAGGTAGCGGGCGATCTGCCCCTGCGGACAGGTGCACTGTCGCGCCGGATCGCCGCGGAATCCGCACGGGCATGGATTCATCGCCGCCACGAGCTGGAAATTGGCGGGGAAGGTGAGGGTCATCTGGGCCCGGGCGATGGTGACGACGCCGTCTTCCAGTGGCTGGCGCAGCACCTCCAGCGTTCCGTGGCCGAATTCCGGGAGCTCGTCCAGGAACAACACGCCGTTGTGGGCGAGGCTCACCTCACCGGGCTGCGGGACGCTGCCGCCGCCAACGAGACCGGCGCGGGAGACCGTGTGATGGGGCGAGCGAAACGGTCTCTGTGTCAGTAATGCGGTATTTTCGGGCATCAAACCGGCCACGCTGTACAGCTTGGTGACCTCCAGCGCCTCATCAAAGATCATCGGGGGCAGGATCGTCGGCATGCGCCGTGCCAGCATGGTCTTTCCAGACCCGGGCGGGCCGATCATCAGCATATTGTGCCCACCCGCCGAGGCGACCTCCAGCGCACGCTTGACGTGCTCCTGCCCGCGCACATCCGACATGTTCACATCGTATTCAGCCGTCGTGGGGTTTTTGTCATCAGGCTCAACGGCGACCGGCTCTCCCACAAAGCCCTCCTCCAGCATATTGACGGTGTCATACAGTGTCCTGGCGGCATAGACCTCAAAATCGTCAACCACCGCGGCTTCAGGCCCGTTGGTTTCCGGACAGACGAAGCGAAGCTTGTGGTCCTCCCGCGCGCCGAGCGCAATAGGAAGCGCGCCCGATATGGGTCGCACCAGGCCATCAAGCGACAGCTCACCGGCGATGACCGTTTCATCAATATCGTCAATCGCCACCTGGCCGGAGGCTATGAGTATCCCCAGGGCGATAGGGAGGTCGAAGGAGGGGCCCTCCTTGCGGATGTCGGCGGGGGCGAGGTTGACGGTAATGCGCTCCAGGGGGTACTGAAAGCCCGAGTTGCGGATCGCCGACCGCACCCGCTCACGGCTCTCACGGACTGCGGCATCAGGCAGGCCGACGATATTAAACACCTCCAGCCCACGGGTGATATCAACCTCGATCTGCACGGGATACGCATCAACGCCCATCACTGCGGCACTGTGAACTCTGGCAAGCATGGCTTCAACTCCGGGGGACAAAATCACGCGCAAACACCAGTACTATTATCCAAAGTGCACAGACATACCTTTTTACGGTGATGTGGAAATGCGGGGGAATCTCCGGAGTAAAATTACATGAACAGGCTACCGAGATGGTAAACACCGAAGGCGACGACCCACGCGAGTGCGGTGGTATAGGTGATGAGGAACAAAGGCCATTTCCAGCCGTTTGTCTCCTGTTTCACAACCGCGACAACCGCCATACAGGGAATATAGATGAGAACAAAGAGCATCAGACAATACGCCACCAGGGGATTGAATGCCGGATCCCTCTGAACGGACTGTCGGAGGCTGCGATCTTCTTCGTCAGCTTCTTCGAGGCTGTAGAGCGTCCCCATGGTGGAGACGACGATTTCTTTTGCCGCGAAACCGGCGACAAGACTTGTCCCCATTTTCCAGTCAAAGCCGAGTGGCTCAATAGCCGGTTCGATGAATTTTCCGAGCCGGCCGGCGTATGTATATGCGGCCCGGGACTGTGCCGGTCCTGCGCCCTGCTCCGTGAAGTCCGCCGGTGGCGTGGGATATGACAGCAAAAACCACATAATGATGGATGCACCCAGGATGACAGTGCCCGCCTTCCTGATATACATCCACGTGCGTTCCCAGGTATGCACGAGGATGCCGCGGAGGGTGGGCATGCGATAGGGGGGAAGCTCCATCACAAACGGTGTCGTTTCACCAGGCAAAACGTAGCTGCGAAGCACCAGGGCCACGACAATGGCCAGCAGCACGCCGATGATGTATATCGAGAAGATCACCTTGCCGGCTATCTCGGGAGCGAAGAAGGCTCCCGCCAGCAGGAGATACACCGGCAGTCTCGCACTGCAGCTCATCAGGGGCGCCACCAGCATTGTTGTCAGTCGGTTTTTCTCATCATCAATGGTGCGCGTGGCCAGTACCGCCGGGACCGTGCAGCCAAATCCGATCAGCATGGGAATGAAGCTGCGGCCGTGCAGACCGATTTTGCTCATCAGCCGGTCAACCACAAAAGCTGCGCGAGCCATGTAGCCGCTATCTTCAATGAAGGCGATGAACATAAACAGCAGCAGGATGTTGGGGACAAAGACGAGTACGCCTCCAACACCACCGACGATGCCGTCAACGATCGCCGACTGGAGCGCTCCGGGAGGAATGTGTGCGGCCGTGAGCTCCCCGATGACCTCAAAGAACCATTCAATGCCCAGCATCGGCCAGTCGCCCAATCTGAACACCAGCTCAAACATCAGCCACATCATCGCCAGGAAAATGGGGATACCCAGCACCCGGTTGGTGACAACATCGTCAATGAGCTGAGTGACATCTATCCCGGCTTCCTTTTCGCGACTGATGGCTCGACGGCACGCCCCGGCGATGAAGCCATACCGACGGTCACCAATGGCAATCTCCGGATCGTCACCGATCACCTGCTCGATATGCTGCTGGGCCTGCTGAATGGAGTCCAGAAACGGCTCGGGATTATCAAGGCGTTCGCGCACATCGTCAATGATCTCGGCGTCGTCTTCCAGCAGCTTGATGGCAATCCACCGCGCCGAGGTGCCGATCTGCTCATCCAGCTCAAGCCCCTGCACCTTCCGAGCCACCTGGGCAATATGCGGCTCAAGCTCTGAGCCGAAGTTGACGGTCACCTTCGGCGTCCGGTGTTTGTCGGAGACCTCCAGGATGGTGTCCAGAAGATCCTGCTTGCCCTCGCCAGTCGTGCCCACCAGGGGGACCACGGGGACGCCCAGAAGCTGGCTCAAAAGCTTATGATCAATATTCAGCCCCTGGTTTTGTGCAAGATCAATCATATTCAGTGCAATGACCACAGGGACGTTGAGCTCCATGAACTGGGTGGCCAGATAAAGATTGCGCTCCAGGTTCGTCGCATCAACGACGTCCACGACAACGTCGGGACGCTCGTCAATGACGAAGTTCCGTGCCACCAGCTCTTCGAGGGAATAGGGGGTGAGGCTGTAGGTGCCGGGGAGATCAACGATATGCAGCGACTGGTCGTCGTAGGCGGCGTGCCCCTCCTTGCGCTCCACGGTCACGCCCGGGTAATTGCCCACATGCTGCCTCGCGCCGGTGAGGAGGTTGAAAACTGTCGTTTTTCCGGCGTTGGGATTCCCTGCGAGGGCTACAACGACCGAGTCTTCAGACGTAATTCCGTTCATCTGCATGATGCCTTTTCTTCCAAAAACATCTCACTGCTGCGAAAACTGTTACTGCAGCGGTCGGACCATGACCCGTCGTGCCATTCCCGGGGCCAGCGCAATTTTGCTGTCCAGGACCCTTGCAATGATACCGCGGCCGGGGCCATTCATCACGGTTACCTGGGCGCCGGGGACGAGACCCATGTCAATCAGATGCTGACGCATTCCACGTCCGCCACGAATGTCCACAACCTGTAATTGATCTCCCTCGCGGGCCATAGTGAGGGGGAAACCGCTTTTGCGGGCACTAGCTCTTCCTGGGCCGAACATGTATATTGGCTGCCTCCTCGTGTCTGAGAGACAGATGATAGCCGCGTATTTTGAACTCCATCGGGTCGCCCAGTGGGGCAAGCCGCTCCACCTCAAGCTCGCTTCCCGGCGTAAATCCCATGTCCATAATCCGGCGCCTCACACTTCCGTGTCCACCAAGCCTGACGATCGTCCCCGTCTGTCCCGGAGCCAGCTGGTCGAGGGTGATAACGTCCTTTTGCTCCCCCTCAGGCACCGCGAAGGGCGAATGTTGGGGGATGTCTATATTCTCAATGCATGATGCACAGTCATCCACACAACGCGCACCTTCCCAGCGGCCCTTGAGGTGCTCGAGCCAGTCGTCGCCACCGCGTGGACACTTCTTGATAAAGTCCACCAGGGCCAGCAGACGGCAGAGCGTTTGTGTGCTTATGGCATGCTCCATCTGGCACGCCTCCGCCTCCGCCTGTTCGTCATCTATCTGAAGAATGTCGGAGAGGAAGGAGCGCAACGCCTCGTGACGACTGAATACCGCCTGTGCCTGCGAACGCCCCTCATGCGTCAGCTCAACAGCCTGGTATTTCCGGTGGTCAACCAGTCCGAGCTCTTCCAGCGTTTGCAGGGCGGAGGTGACCGAGGGCATCTTGACGCCCATCTTCTCAGCAATGCTCTTGACCCGCACGGTGCCCTCTTCCATCTCAAGTCGGTAGATGGATTCCAGGTAATCCTGCATGGTCGTGCTGAGTGTGTCTGTCGCCACTGTTGTCACCAGTCGCTAAAGTTAGAGCGTCCTAATTCCGTTGCTGTGAGTATAATCCGCCCACTGGCGATTGTCAAGAGCAGTATATCAATATATCAACTCGACGAAAAGTGCCTTCTCCGCCCGGACATCCAACCCTCCGTCAGGTGCGAGAATAACGCTCCTGCGGGTGAAGTTTCAACACGTCCGCGAAATTGTGCCCGAGCACTTTCTGCTTGTCCTCGTAAGAAATATTGGCCCAGGCGACCCATCCCACTTGTGGGGCAGGATCCCGCATCAAGGCGTCGGACCCATACAGGACCTGCTCGATGGGGATGCGTTCACACAGCATTTCACACGTGCCGTACAGGATCTGCGAATAGCAGACTTCGGCGTAAATATTGCTGAAGGCGTTACACGCCTCGATGGTGGCTTCGGCGAAGTCATAGCTCTTGCTTGCGTGAGAGATGATGAACCTGGCTTTCGGGAAGCGTTCGGCGAGCTTTTGGGCAATCGCGGGGGACATCTGCTGTGCTTCGTTAAACGCCCCGCAGCCGAGGACGGGCTTTTCGTTGTCGTTGGCCCACTGATACGCCGCGTCGCGAACCGGGTCATCGAGGCGTACCTGGCTGTACTGGCCGTACGGCTTGATCCCCACCACTTTGCCCGTGCGAAAGACGCGGTCAAGTTCGCTTTCGTACATCTCCGGATAGTTGGGGTTATAGCAGCCGTAGGCCATCAGACGGTTGGGGTATTTTGCGACTGCTTCCAGTGCGACATCATTGGCCTGTCGGTCGCCCTGGACGAGACCGCTCCAGGTGCTGAAGATGAGGATGTCAATACCGACCCGGTCCATGGTTTCCACCGCACCGTCGGCATCCTGCGCGGGCATGGGATAGCCGACGGCCCCCATGGCGCCGGGGTGAGCGAAATGCCCGTGTGAGTCCAGGACAAACTCATCCGACAGCGGCTCACCGGCACGGACGGCGGCGGTAATGGGATCGTCGTCGGGATGCTCCGGCGGAGAGGGCAGATCGGGAAGAGGACGGCCCGATGCGCCCCGGACGTTTTCGAGAAGGCGCAACATGTTCTCACCGGCGATCTTCGGCCGGGCGGCCTCCGGGATGTCCTCGTAGCATGTCATCATGCGCGCGGCGCCGGGGCTACGATGGGGCATATCGGTGCCGAAAATAAGCCGTTCGGCCCCGAATTCATCCACAAAGCGGCTGTAGGCGTGATGGCCCTGCAGGAGATGGGTTTCGATGTGAAGGTTGAGACACTGCCGGCACGCGGTCTCGATCTGCCACCCATCGGCGTATGTCGCCCCACAAAGCACCACCGGCAGGAGGGGATGAGCGCCACACATGCCGATCACATCATCGTAGCTGACCTCGGAGGTGTCCACAAAAAGCGGGACCCGGTGGCGCTCCAGCTCATTGAGCAGATAGCCGATGATATGCTCTTCGGTCGGGTAGCGGTGGGTTGTGGGCAGGATTCTTGCGCTCCGCACACCGGCGGCGAGCATCTCGGCAACAAGCTCCGGGGCCGGGGGCATTTCGCCGGTCTGATGGGGCAGCAGCACCCACTGCGGCGATAGCTGCACATCATCACCGATCTCGGCCATCAGCCGGCGGTTTCCGTATTCCGCGGAGTACTCTCTGGCCACTGCGTGATACATCACCGCACCCATGATGTCGCACTGCTGGAAATCCGCGCGATACTCCTCCAGCCGCCACGGCGTGCGAGCGTAACGGGTCGCGCGCGTGCCGATCATGCAATTGGCGTCGAAAAATGGCAGGCCTACCATGATGTCTGTCAGTCCCCTATGCCTCCGGGACGCGGTTGACGCGTTCGGCCTCCGGCATTTTGAGAATATCGGCCATATTGCCCGCGATAATCCGCAGCTTCTGTTCGTAGGGGATACGTGCCCACGCGACCCAGCCGAACTGCGGAGCCACATCTCGCATCACACAGTCAGTCCCGAAAAGAAGCTGGTTGGCATTTGCGTTTTCGCAAAAATACTCGATGAAGCCATAGAGGATCGAGGTGTAGGTGATTTCAGCGAAGACGTTGTCACATTCGTTGCAGGCCTCGATCATCCCCTCGACCATTTTCCAGCTCGAGCCGCTGTGGGCGACGATATGACTGGCTTTTGGATACTCCGGGGCCATCTCGCGGATCAGGTTGGGCGACATACCGTTTTCGCGGTTCATCTGGCCGTGGTAGAGGATCGGCTTTTCGTTTTCATTGGCCCATTCGTATGTTGGCTTGCGGCGCGGATCGTAATATGGCACGCCCTGTCGGCTCACGTAGGGCTTGGCGCCGATGACCTTTCCGCTCTCGAAAATGCGCTCCATTTCGGCCGCATGCTGATCCGGATAGTTCGGGTTATTGCAGCCGTACGCCATCAGCCGGTCCGGATACTTCTCCACCGCGTCCAGCGAGATGTCGTTGGCCTCCGAATCGCCGGTAATAATACCCATCCAGGGGCTGAAGCAGCAGATGTCAATACCGACGCGGTTCATCGTCCCCACGAGGTTGTCCGCATCGTTATAGGGCAGTGCGACATGGACACCCATGCAGCCGGGATGGCCGAGGTGTCCGTGGGCATCGAGGATGAAATGGTCGGTGATCACGTTACCTGCGCGCATCTGGGCCACCAGCGGATCATCATCGGGGTGCTCCGGGGGCTCCGGGATTTCCGGAAGAGGCCGGCCGGCGGCGCCGTCGACATGGCTCAGCAGGCGCATGATGTTTTCGCCGGCGATCTTGCGTCGCGATTCGTCTGCAATGTCCTCATAATCGGTCATCATGCGTGCGGCTCCGGGCGACCGGCGGGGCAGGTCGGTCCCGAACAGCAGGCGGTCATCGCCGAATTCACGCACGAACCGCTCGTACGCCCGGTGACCCTGGTGAGCGTGGGTTTCAATGTACAGGTTTGGGGCTTTTGCCAGCGCCGGGTAGAGCTGCCGGTCAATGCCCCAGCTTACTCCACACACCACCAGCGGCAGCCTGGGGTGTCGCTGGCAGATTTCAGCCGCCTCGCCGATGCCATCAATCTCGGAAATATCCACAAACAGCGGGATGCGGTGATGCTCCAGCTCTGTCAGCAGCGGCCCGACGATGTACGGATCCATGTTGTAGCGGTGGTGGCCGGGGAAGATACGGGCGGTGCGCACGCCCTGGCTCAGCATGTCGTCAACGAGTTCGGGTGGCGGGGGCATTTCGCCGGTGTGATGTGGCAGCACCACCCACTGCGGGATCAGCGTCAGGTCATCGCCAATTTCCCGCATCAGGCGGCGGTTGCCGTACTCGGCGCAGTAGTCTTTGGCGACCGCGTGATAGACCACAGCGGCCATGATGTCGTAATACTCGAAGTCGTCTTTGTACTGCTGCAGGCGCCACGGCTCCGCCGAGTGACGGTTCGCGCGTGTGCCGATTTCACAGTTGCAGTCAACAAACGGAAGTCCAGCCATGGGAATATCCTTCTTTCAAAAAGCGTTTCATAATCGTCAAAAACCGCCTGCATCAGACACAGGCGAGAGTCATTTCCG
>JBKHJK010000062.1:0-8263 GCA_046538215.1 Armatimonadota bacterium | reverse complement strand
CCTCGCCGGGGCAGGGGTGGATGTGGCCGACCTCAGACACCCCGATACCGTCCCTGACGCGGCACTCGAATACTTCAAGGACATCGGCGATGTCTATTATTCCCGATTCCCCTGGCGGCGTGCCGCCCGAAACCGCCTGCGTCAGATCCGACACGTTTTCAACCACGATCCAGACGCAATCGTATTCGGGCATATCCACAAGATTGACCACAATATATGGGAGGAAAACGGCACCCCACGGCACTATTACAATGATGGGTCGTGGAAAAACCGGAACGGCGATTTTCTGTACATAGAAGACGGAGAGGTCCGGGCATTTGACCGCGCCTGGGATGAACCGCTCCCGCTGTAAGTCCCACCAACTGCATATTCTGTGATGGAAGGATGATCAAGAGGAATGAAATTCTTCGTGGACACGGCCAATATCGGAGAGATAAAGGAAGCCGATAGCTGGGGCGTGGTGGATGGTGTGACCACCAATCCAACCCTGGTTGCGCGCGAGGGCAATGATTTTGAGACACAGATCCGCAAGATCTGCGAGATCATGGGGGATCGTCCGGTCAGCGCCGAGGTCGTCAGCCTCGACACCGAGGGTATGGTGGAAGAGGCCCGCAACCTCGCGACCTGGGCTGATAATATCGTGGTGAAAATCCCGATGACAAAAGAGGGCATGGCCGCAGTGCAGATCCTCTCGCAGGAGGGCATCAAAACAAATATTACCCTGGTCTTCACGACTGCTCAGGCGCTCATTGCGGCAAAGGCCGGAGGGACTTACTGCTCGCCTTTTCTCGGACGCATCGAGGACATGTGCATGAACCAGTCCGCCCTGCCGATTATCGAGGAAATCGCCGACATCTACCGCGCCTACGACTATGACACGCAGATCATCGTCGCCAGTGTGCGACGCCCCGAACACGTACAGCAATCCGCCGTCTGGGGGGCGCATGTCGCCACTGTGCCGTTCGACGTCATGGACAAAATGTTTAAGCACCCGCTGACCGACCGCGGGCTCGAAGGCTTTCTGGCCGACTGGGAAAAGCTGCAGGAGGAAATTGGCAGCTAACAGCAGCATCGGCGGCGGGATTGACACAAGCGCCGGTGGATTTTATTCCGCCGGCGTTATTTCTATGATATTTCGGTCTATTTCGGCTCTGAAGCTCAGTCCGTCTGCTGTCGCCGTGACCGGGAAGTTATCGCTCCTGCCCCGCCTGCGCTGGATGGTAACGGTGTGTACAGACCCGTCACTCACCGGATACCTCTGGCTGTCGGTGATCGTGATGCGGACTGTAACCGGCTCGTCCGGCCTGGTCAGTTCCGGTCGCCCCCCCCGGCCCGGCCGCACCTGTGAGCCCGGTCCCCCCATCTGCAGCCTTATACCTGTTTCGTCGAGCTGTTGGATGAGCGTGTTGGCCGTGGCCCGATACGGCTGCACCTGGATGCCAGTGAGGCGAAAATAGCTGATGCGCTCGCCCGGGAGTGACACGACGGCACGCTGCTGTCCCCGACCCTCCCGAACATCCGCGAGGGTTCTGTTGAGGGCTCCATCCAAAAGCCTGTCCTGCATCCCGTACAGTGCCATGGCGCAGCTCTGCGGTCGGGCGCCCGGGTTCAGCAATCGCACGCCATCCCCCACCCACGTCATCTCCACATTATCAGGCAAGAACGGCGTTTCCACCAGTTCACACGGCGCCCGTCGTGCCAGGAGGTCGTAATGCAGTCCTGTGTTCATCGGATCCGACAGGGGCCAATGTTGGTAAAGGTGGTGGGTGGCAAAGACGCTGACACCGCCGCCGTAGCGGTTGTACAGCAGCCCGCAAAACAGTCCCGGCTTCGTGCGCAGCTCTATGCCCTGTTCCTGGAGCTGTGGGGGGAGCCGGACATCCTCATTTTCCTCAGCCGGCCGGGCCTCCATGACCGCCAGCGCCCGGGCACCGCCAGAGGTGGAGGCGAAAGCGCTCGGTGAGCTCACGGCGAAACGTCCCGCTCGTGTGGTGACCGTATCCCTTGACCGCCCGACCTGTATCTCAAACGTTCCCTGACTCTCCATCCCCATTTGCAGATCAGGGAAGTCGGGCACGCGTGCAGAGACCCGCAGGTTGCCAGCACGGACGTCGGGATCCATCAGCTTCTCGACACCGAGCACCTCCTGCAACTCCGACGGAATGGATAAAAATGAGCCTGACAGCCCCATTCCCGCTCCAATATCGGCGATCAGTGCGCCACCATTCCTGACATACTGTGAGAGAACAATGCACTGCTGGCGATTGAGCCCCACCGCTGAGGGTGCGATCAGGAGGCTGTATCTGGGGAGTTGCGCATCGTCCAGGTCATCCGGGGCCAGGACGTCTATCGTCCCAAAACACGTTCCCAGCCGCAGGTCCTCGATGGGGGTCGTTGGCTGGCCGCTCGCAAACGACTTCAAATACCCGTACACCGGCACATCGAGCACGGTGTACCCTTCGGCGTACGGCGAATGAATGATCGCCACAGACGGCTGCGGATGGCTCTGAAGAGAGGTTTCATGCCACTGTTCAGTCAGCGCCGGCTTCAGAGTTCGCATGATGTGCCGGTTTTCACTGAGGCGCTCCCAGTTCTCCAGGCCTATACCCGAGGCACCGTGCAAATCCGCTTCCCGCACCCAGTCACGGACGCGGTCTATATTCGCAGTTGGCAGGCGCAGGGTGGTGACGACTTCGAACTTCCCGCCCCGCCGGGCCATATCCACTCCGTGAACGTTGTGAGTGGCGGTATCAGGCGTCCCTCCAGGCGTCATAATCTCCGGTGGCATGGTCACCGCGATGGTGTCGTAGCTGTCAGGCACTGAAGGTATGGAGCGATAGAGGCTGATCAGCCCGGTCATCAACGGTCTGTCCGGATCGTGTTTGCGGATTTCAGTCGCCCAGAGCTCCAAAAGCCCGCGGTACGCTGTCTGTCTGTAATCGGCGACGTCAACGGCGGCCCTTCCAATGCCAAAAGCATCGCCCTCATCGCGCCTGAGAGCCGCGTCCTGGTTAATGAAACTCCATCTCTCGTAGCTGGACTCCCAGGCCCTGTTCAACGCCGCAATTGCTCCATAGCGCTCCTGCAGGAATTGCCGGAAATCCTCGTCGCTGTAGCGGATATGTTTTTCCAGATAATGGCCTGTTGCCCACGCGGTCACTCCGGGCTCCCGCGACACCACAGAGACAGTGCTTCCAATCGTATCCGACACCGCCGAACGGTAGTCGCTGGAGTATGGGGAAAGGCGCTTGCGTGTGAAGGTGGTCGTGGGGAGGCCAACGATGACCCTGAAGCCCCAGCCGTCAGCGTGGCGTATTACCCGGCGGACGGCAGCGAGATCATTCAGGTCGTCTTTGTCGAGGTCGAGGTAAACGGTATTCAGGCCCAGGTCCGTCGAATCACGCAGAAACTGGTCTGCGGCGCTTAAATCCATCCCGTAGAGGAAGGTATATGGCCCGCCTGCATCAGCCGCCACCACACCACCAATAAGCGTGAGCAAAACCACCGCGACAACAATTGTCTGGCATCGTATCGGCGTCATGGCGGTTCACCGGCGAGCGCTGTGAGGATGTCGAAACTAGTCCTCGTCCGCCTGAGGTGCTTCCGGGAGCCATTCCTCCCGCGTGCGAAGGGCTCTCAATGCCGCAGATTGCTCCGCCTGCTGCTTGCTGGGCCCCTCCCCGAGGCCGATTCGGTGTCCGTTCAGCACCGCTTCCATGGCGAAAGTTCTATCATGCTCCGGTCCACTCACCTTCACGGGCCTGTACGTCGGAGGCCTGTACCCGGCCGCCTGGAGATACTCCTGAAGCCGGCTCTTGTGATCGAAGGCCAGCTCACCCGCCCGGCTTCTTTCCAGCAGTGCACCGAACGCCTGCAGCACGAAGTGTCGGGCGGCATTCCAGCCACAGGAGAGATAGATCGCCCCGATGAGAGCCTCCGTGCAGTCTGCCAGGATAGACGGCTTGTGCCGTCCTCCGCCCTCTTCCTCTCCCCGACCAAGCAACAGGAAGCGGTTCAGACCCTTCTGCCTGGCCACTGTCTCCAATGCCTCTGCACGCACCAGCATTGATTTCATCTTTGTAAGCTGCCCTTCGGCGAGGTCAGGATGCTGCTCGTACAGTTTCATCGCCAGTGCCAGGTCCAGCACGGCGTCTCCGAGAAACTCCAGCCGCTGGTTGGACTCCAGCGGGTCGAGGCCACTTTCACGGACAAACGACCCGTGTGAAAACGCCCGTCTCAGCAGCGTCAGGTCCATATCCGGGGGCAGATTGAGTTCATGGCGAACCTCCGCCCACTCGGGCTCCTCGATCATCACAAAACTCCCGTCAAATGGTCATACAAATACGTCGGCCCCCGCGTGAACACAGGGGCCGCAGCAGTACTTATAGAAATGAAGCGCCCCACGTGTTCAATATCCGGAGGTCGTTGCGATCAGTACCGCATTGTGGCCGCCAAAGCCAAATGAGTTGCTCATAATAGTCGTCAGATCGGCTTCTCGGCCTTCGCCTCTAACAATGTCGAAGGTCATAAAATCGTCAGGGTTTTCGCAGTTGATTGTCGGCGGTATGTAGCCTTCGTGCGCCATGGTCAATGAAAGAATCAGCTCAGTCGCGCCGGTGGCCCCGAGTTGATGGGCGTGATTGCCCTTGGTGGAACTCACCGGTGGCGTATTCTCCCCAAAGAGGTCTAAAAGAGCATGTCCCTCCATGGCGTCACCGGGCGGTGTTCCGGGTGCATGAGCATTGATGTAATCAATGTCGTCAATGGTGAGTTTGGCATCTTTCAGGGCCGCTTCCATTGCCAGTACGGCACCGACCCCCTGGGGTTCCGGGGCAGTGATATGATAGGCATCGCCGCTCATACCGAAGCCGATCAGCTCTCCGTAGATTTCCGCGCCGCGCGCCTTTGCATGCTCGAGTTCCTCAAGGATCACTATGGTGCAGCCTTCACCGATAACGAACCCGTCGCGGTCCCGGTCCATGGGACGGCAGGCTTCTTTGGGCGCATCGTTACGTGTGGAAAGCGCCCGCGCCGAGCAGAACCCCGAGAGGGCAGTCGTGGTGACGGCCGCTTCAGTGCCACCGGTCACCATGATGTCACTGCGCCCGTGACGAATCATATCAAAGGCCAGCCCCGTTGAGTGGCTCGCGCTCGCGCAGGCCGTCACTGCTGCAAGGTTTGGCCCCCGGGCTCCAATCATTATTGACACGAGCCCTGACGCCATATCACTGATGAGCATTGGCACCAGAAAGGGGCTGACACGTCCCGGACCTTTCTCCAGCAGGCGGGTAAACTGCTCCTCCCATGTTTCCATTCCACCGATGCCGGAGCCAATCAGGACCCCAATGTCGTCATGGAATTCTTCCGTCCGCTCGATACCCGCCATATCCAGCGCCGCCTGGCAGGCGTGAAGCGCAAACTGCGTAAACCGATCCGCCCTTTTGCTGAGTTTCGGATCCACCCGTTCATCCATTTCGAAATCTGGGACCTCTGCCGCAATCTGCGAATCGTATTCAGACACGTCGAAGCGGGTAATGCGGTCAATACCGCACTTTTCGCTGCAGACGGCGTCCCAGATGGCATCATGGCCGGTACCGAAACATGACAGCATCCCAAATCCTGTTATCACTACGCGTCGCGCCATCTATTACTCACCATCACCATATCAAAAACTGATGCGGGCGGCCGCCCATTGTCGCCTCAATACTGCCTTCGACGGCGCCTGCAACCGCCCATTGTGACTGTTGCTATCCGCCGACACGGTAGGGTCTTAGTTGGTGTGTTCCTCAAGATACGTTACGGCATCTCCTACCGTCTGTATCTTTTCGGCGTCCTCGTCAGGGATTTCTACGTCAAATTCGTCCTCAAACGCCATCACGAGCTCAACGACGTCCAGCGAATCGGCGTTGAGATCCCCCGTGAACGTCGCATCTTCCGTAACCTGCCCCTCCGGGACAGAGAGCTCTCTCACAACGATGTCCTTAACCTGCTCGAATAGTGCCAATGCCATTACCTCCATTTTGCTCAATTGCTGAGATGTGGATTGCATCTATCTCAACGGCCACAGCCGCTGGATACTCTGTTCACATGATCAGGCCACCATCAATGTTGATAACCTGACCGGTGATATACGAAGCGTCAGGTCCGGCGAGGAACCGCACGACTTTTGCAACCTCTTCGGGACTCCCCCCACGACCAAGCGGAATATTCGTCAGCCACTGCTCTTTGACCTTCTCATCGAGCACCCCTGTCATGTCCGTCTCGATGAAGCCGGGTGCGACGGCGTTACAGCGGATGTTGCGTCCGGCGAGTTCTCTGGCGGTTGTTTTCGTCAGTGCTATCAACCCGCCCTTGGATGCCGAATAATTCGCCTGGCCCGCGTTGCCCATGACACCGGCGACAGAAGCAATGTTCACGATGCTCCCACCGCGCGCTTTCATCATCGGTCGGGCTATCGCTTTGGTGCACAAAAACGCACCCTTCAGGTTGACGTCCAAGACCATATCCCAGTCGTCTTCTTTCAAGCGGACAAGCAAACTGTCGCGGGTGATACCGGCGTTGTTGATCAATACGTCAATCCGGCCGAACTCATCCATAACCGCATCCACCATCTGGCTGACGTCGTCCGATTCAGTCACACTTCCGAGACTGACCATGGCCTCCACGCCCTCGGCTCGCACCATATCGGCAACCTCATTCGCCTGCTCCTGTGCCGGAGGGATGTCGTTGACGACGATGTGGACGCCCGCCGTTGCCAGCTCCTGTGCTATAGCACGCCCCAGGCCGCCGCCGCACCCGGTGATAATTGCAACTTTGTCTTTCAATTCCATCCGTAGCCCTCCCTGTGACGGGGGTCAGCCAAGTTCGTCTATAACCTGCCGGATCCCGTCCACACTGCCTGTACTGTAAATATCTGCGTCCACGTTTGCCCGCTGCAGCATCTTCGACAAAACCCGGCCCGGGCCAACCTCCACAAATGTATCAACGCCCATTGCCAGCATCTTTTCGACGGACTGCACCCAGCGCACAGGCTCCGTAAGCTGTTTGATGAGACTGGTTCTGAGGGCATCGGCTCTCTGCTCCGGCGCGGCCATGACATTTGTCACCACCGGTATTTCAGCATCGTCCATGGGGGTGTCGGCAAGGACCTCTGCCAGCCGGTCGGCCGCCTGCTGCATGAGCGGTGAATGAAAGGCCCCGCTGACATTGAGCGGGATGATGCGCTTGGCTCCCATCTCCGCCGCGACCTCCCCCGCGGCTTTCACAGCCTCTTCGTCCCCCGATATCACCGTCTGGGCGGGTGAATTGTAATTGGCCACAACCACATCACCGGTCTCGATTGAGGCCACGGCCTCTTCCACTTTCTCCGCCTCGAGGCCGATCACCGCAGCCATGGCGCCGCCGAGACGACGCCCCGCCTCGGCCATAAACTGCCCTCGCTGCCGAACGACATCAATGGTATCAAACGGGTTAAAACTGTTTGCAGCGGCGAGGGCCGAATACTCCCCGAGTGAGTGCCCGGCGACGATCTCGGGCACGATCCCCTCCTCGCGCAGGATCTGCGCAACAGTCAGTGAATGAGCCACCAGTGCAGGCTGAGCGTTCTGTGTGGCCGTCAGTCGCTCATTTGGTCCTTCGAACATGATCAGCAACAGCGGAAAATCCGCCTCGTCATCAAAGGCATCCAGATAGTCCGCGGCGGTCGCGAATTCGTCATACATCTCTTTGCCCATGCCCACAGTCTGTGAGCCCTGGCCGGGGAACACGAATGCAATCATGTCGCTCCACGTTCCTTCCGAAGCTGCTTTGTCAGGGCCGGAACGATGTCGAACAGATCGCCGACGATTCCGTAATGAGCCACATCGAAAATAGGCGCATTGGGGTCCTTATTGATCGCCACGATGCAGTCGGATGACTTCATACCCGCCAGGTGCTGGACGGCACCGGATATTCCGCATGCGATATACACCTTCGGATGGACGGTTTTGCCCGTCTGCCCCACCTGGTGGAAGGCCGGAATCCACCCTGCATCCACGGTTGCGCGGGATGCTCCGACGGCGGCATCGAGCTCTTCGGCCAGCTCGCGGACGATCTGAAAATTCTCGGGAGCTCTGAGACCGCGGCCGCCTGAAACAATAATATCGGCGTCCTGCAAATCAGCGGCCTCGTCACTTTCCTCCTTGATAACATCAAGCACCCGCGTCATCATCGACTCCTGGCGAATATCAACAGGGACTTCGATAACCTCCGCCTCATTGCCCGG
>JBKHJK010000061.1:0-8450 GCA_046538215.1 Armatimonadota bacterium | reverse complement strand
CCCAGATGTTGCCCTCGCGGGTCGCCTGGAGGATTTCCAGCAGGAGGTTGTCCTCGATATGACGGCAGATATCCTCGATGCTGTTTTTGTCTCCGAGGTGGTATTCATCGGCCATGGAGGAACAGAAATCTACCAGCTCCTTATCATCCTGGATGCCGTCGTAGATGTGATCATAAAACTGGGCAAACCGCCGGCCGGTATTGGTCTCCCAGATGCGCCCTTCGATGCGGCCTGACGGAGCCCCCGAATGATGCATGCCCATTTCGGCGAAAGGCCTGATGCGCATCTCGGGATAGACATCCGCCACGCGGTTTAGCATCACCGCGCACTTGTGGGCATAGATCGGCTCTGAGGTGAGGGTGTAAGCCCGGGCGAGCACACTCATCACCGGATACAGCTTCCGCCACAGACCCCACTGGGTGTAGTAGGCGATGGCGTAGTGGGTGTTGCCGTCCTCGTCCTTCATCCCGTAGCCGTCGTCAACATAGAGATCGTGGAGGGGATCGTCGGGGTCGGGATGCTCGGCATTGAAAAGCAGTGAGCGGTCGCCGAGCTCGCGGCGGAAGAAGCCGTGTTCATCCAGCGCGCTTTCATAAAACGCGCCGAAGTCATTCTTCGGATACACCTCGCCGCAGTTGGGGCATTCGATTTTCCACGGCCGGTCGCGAAAGTCGCAGATCCACGGGTAGTTGCCGTACGGGACGATACCGTCACCACAGTTCGGACAGCCGACGATGTTGTTGGTGTGGATACCCCGGGGTACGTCCTGGGAGGGGATGAGCTTCCACAGCTCCTCGTCACTCATCTCGATATAGCGCTGAGCGGAATCAATCGCCTGCTGCTGATCCTGCGCCGCCCAGTCGAACTTTTCGGCGTTCTTCAGGGCGTTTTGACGCATCTGCTGTGTGACCAGCCGCGAACACTGCTTCGCCCAGCCAACGTTCGCGAGGGTGATAAGAATGGCGATGAGACTCAATATCAGGAGTATTCTGCCCATTGTATGCCTCCGGTACCGGGCTGTATTTTCGGGTATCTATTCCGGCAGTCGCCGCCGGGAACCTTCACAATATATGCGCGATTGGCTACACTACCGCCCATCACAGTCACGCACACAAAAGCAGTGACATAGAAAAAGGCCGGACATCGCTGCCCGGCCTCGTGTTCGCGAATTGATGTTTCCTGTTACTTCTTCACCACGGTCAGGATGTTCATATTGCCCCGCTTGATCAGCAGCCGAACGGCGCTGTTGCTGCTGTTTTCTACGACCTTTTTGGCCTCGGCCACCGTATTGACCGCCTGGCCGTTGATCTGCAGGATGATATCACCCTGGCGCAGCGGTGTCTGGCTTTCGAGCTTCTTTTCGTCAATCTCGACGACGATGATCCCCGGGACATCAGGCAGATCCAGGCGATTTCGCAGGGCCGGCGTGAGGTCATGGGCATACAGTCCCGGGGCAATCTCCGTCCCCTGACCCACGGGACCGCCTGTCTCGCCTCCGGCAATCGTCTGGATGTCGCCCTCGACGATAGTCACGCTCTTTGTGATTTCCCTGCCGTTGCGGATGATCTTCAGCTCAACATCGGTTCCGGGTTTGATCGAACCGATGATTGACTGCAGTCCACCGGGCGAATTGACTTTCTTGCCATCCACCGCGACGATAACGTCCTCAACTTTCAGGTCCGCCTTTTGCGCGGGGGTGTCGGGATACACCTGGGTGATGACGACACCACCGGGTTTGTCAAGACCGAGTGAGTTCGCGAGATCCGAATCGACTTCTGAAATCTGCACACCAAGATAGCCACGGACCACCTCGCCGTGTTCGCGAAGTTCATCGGCGATTTTGGACGCAAGATTTGAGGGGATAGCGAATCCGATGCCCTGGTAGCCACCCGTGCGGCTGACGATGGCGGTGTTGATACCGATGACTTCACCGTCGAGATTAATCAGGGCGCCGCCGGAATTGCCGGGGTTGATGGCAGCATCGGTCTGGATGAAGTCTTCAAACCGCGTGATTCCCAGGTCCGCCCGGCCCGTGGCGCTGACGATACCCATTGTGACGGTGCTGCCGAGGCCAAACGGGCTGCCGACGGCAAGAACGATGTCGCCAACTTCCGCTTTATCGGAATTCGCCATGGGCAGTGTGGGCAGGCCCTTGGCGTCGATCTTCAAAAGACCGACATCGCTGTCCTCGTCATACCCCTTGACCTCTGCGGTCAGGGTGCGATCGTCTGAAAGTTGCACCTCAATTTCGTCGGCCTCTTTGACGACGTGAGCGTTGGTCATGATGTATCCATCTTCGCCGATGATCACACCGGAGCCAAGCCCACGGCGACGCTGTTCCCGCTCGCCGTCACGGTCACCAAAAAAGCGCCGGAACGGAGAATCATCTCCAAAAGGGAAAGGGAACTCAGGAGCCGTAACAACTTTCGTAGAAACAATAGCCACAACACTTGGCATGGCCTTTTTCGCGGCCTCTGTAATTTTGCTCTGATCTATAACCTGTGCCTCGGCGGGCGACGTCGTAGAGACCGTCACGCCCGCGTCGTTTGCTTTCTCCAGTCCATACAGCACCCAGCCACCTGCAACAATCGTCAGGACGGCCAGTACTGCTGCAATGCGGAAGAACCTGTTATCAAGTATGTGTTTCATTGATCCGCTGCACCTCCGTTATCGTTTGATCGTGAATCGAAGTGCTTATCTCTTTTGACCTTTGAACGAAGAAGATGTTCAAGAGGTTCCACAAAACCGGCGGAGACAGGCGCTGAAACGCCTGTGATACGCCGAATTCGGAAGGGCTTCGAAACAAAAAAATGGGACGGCAACAGCCGCCCCCAGTTCTGAATCGCGATCACGAGGTCAAGTCTTCATATCGCCTGCATCTACCGCCCGCCGAATCAATCAAGCGGGTACCGGTTGCAGCGCCACAGGGTGGGATCCATCAAATAGTCGTTCTTCATCATCCACTTCGCGTGCCCGTCGCAGAATCCGATGTTCCCGCCCTCGTTGTGAACCGCCGCCTGCACATAGTTGTCGTACAGACTCTGGTAGCTGCCGGGGTTGTCAATCCACCGGTGCGGGCAGTAGAAGCAGGCAGAGGTGTTCTCGGCGAACAGGATGGTCTGGGCGGGATAATCCACATCCGCCAGCTTCACCGGTGCGCCGGTGCTGCCGGATGAGCCGTAGCCCATGTGGTCGCAGTTCTGGCCGTATCCGACGGAACGGTCCGCACGGCTCGGGCAGACGTACACCTGTGAATTCTTCACATACGGGTAGATGGCCTGATACCAATAAACGTCGTCGCCGGTATTCGGTTTTGGAGTTCCCATGTTGTTGCGCCAGACACAATACGTCTCATCATAGTCCTGCGCGTACTGCATGTACGCCAGCCCTATCTGCTTGACATTGGACAGACAACTACTCTGCCGTGCTTTCTCCCTCGCTCGGGCAAATACAGGGAAGAGGATCGCCGCCAGGATGGCGATGATCGCGATGACTACCAGCAACTCAATGAGAGTGAATCCACGCCGCATTTCGATCTCCTCCAGATCTCCGTGAATGTACACCGCCCACACTCCCCCTCCGGCTTTCGTGTAGGCAATGATTGCCCTCGATATTTAAATATCGCTTTGGCATTTCACTAGGTTTTTCGCCACACGTTCTGAATCTCCTGCTTGCGCACGAATATTACTGTTGTGGTGGAGCAGATTTTTTCCGGCACTCGCCGTCACTGCGGGCCCCTGACACTGTTGGGGACGCGGAAGGTCAAGTCACCGCGGATGCCCCAGTTCGGGAATCTCTTCAGCTTGACATACCCGTCCTCAATAGTCATCCCGGGACGGCGGTCAATGACGACGATTGTTCCATCATCGCCCACATCAATTCGCTCGATGACAAACCCCCGGGTGGAGCCGTCACCGTCTTCGGTCAAAATGAGGCGCCCGGCGAGCTCTTCCCCCACCGGCAGGTCTGCGTCCGTGATAAAGGCATTCATTGCATCTCCGCGGGCGGTGCTCATGGTTTCGACAACTGTGCCCGTCCACGCGGGTGTTCCCTCGATCGCCACCGGGGCGGTGCCGAGATGCGATGAGTCCACCATGTACAGCTCCATGCGGTTCTCCGTGGGAGCGAGGCTGGAATATCCGAAATGGCCGGTGAAGCCCTCGCCGATGAAGCCATCCGCGTCAAGCGTTGAAACAATCGCATCGGTGCGCCCCGCAACCTGGACCTTCACACCCACGGCCATCTCCGAGGCATCGTCTGTTTCGACAAGACTGGCGCCGGTGACTTTCGGCTCGTCGGTGTACGGCTCATGAACAGCGACGAAAATGCTCTCCGGCCCGCTGCTGCGGATATCGAGGAACGGCGCATCGCCCTCCCTGCGCATGGCCGGTGCCTGCCCGAGGATCGCCTGTCCCTCCATCGGGCTAAGCACAATCGTCTCCAGCTTCTCGCCGGAATCCACCTCAAACGTCGCGCTCCAGCCCTTCGATATCTCCGCGCTTTTCAGATCACCGATCCATTCATGCAGCGTTCCGTCCATCGGCTGCAGCGGCATTGAAAGCTCCGCAGTATAGTGCCGGTGCAGGGGGCCGTGGAGCATCCAGTCATGGGTCTGGCCGCCGCGGACGCGGAAGATGTCCACGAAATACACGTCATCCCCGGAGCTTTTCACCATGCACAGCGTGCGGCGGTAGAGACTACACACATCCTCCGGATACGCGCGGTGGCCGTCCACCTCCATGACCTGCAGGCCGTTGGGGCCGGAGGTGTCAAACAGCCGGAGCTGTCCGTCGGTGAGGGTCGTCCCGTGCTTGATGGTTCTGCGGGCGTAGTCGAAATCTTCCACACCGGCCACTTCGTCTATCTCTGTGAAGTCCCGCTGTGGCGCACTACTGCGGCTGAGTTGGTTCTGTTCGTTGATGACGACGGTGTTATGCCCGGCGGTGCTGGCAGTCCACGATCGGATCTTCCCGCTGCCGTAGTGGGTCTCCGACAATATTTCCATGTTATTCGCCCACAGTGACAGGTGCAGGCGGTCGTAGTGATCGTGGCCGTAAGTGCCGCCGAAGTTCAGCCGCGCCTGCACCTGCGCCTCGCCGCTGCCCTGCCCAAGAACTCCGTGACCGGACCATGTGAGCAACGCCGGACGAGATTCGTCGGGCTGATACTCATCCAGCATGCCATAGCAGTCCCAGCGGTCGGTGGTGTTACTGTCCCACTGGGCGTCATTGACATTCACGTACCGCCCATCCGGCCAGATGTACTGCTGCATGGTCCGTGCGGCGCTGTCCAGAAACGGCCGCCACCGTGAGCGCAGATCCAGGTCATCGAACCGCGTGCCGTCAACCGGATCAGTATAGCCGGGTGGGTCGGAGTAGCTGTCCAGCGGAGGCCTCATCCCGTAGGTCGCCCACCGGCCGGTGATCATCTGGTGGTACGCCGGGCTGCCTTCATGCCAGAAGTCGCTCGGGAAATACGATATCTTCTGCAGATTGTCCGCATACCGCACCGCCCGGTGCACCAGCGGCGGGTCGCCCAGCGCCAGCCCCCAAGTGAGCTTCCCCAGCATCCGGTTCGCCTCGGTGTTACCGTACGCCAGCGGATAGCGGTCATCAATGGAGAGATTGAAATAGAGCAGATCGCGTTCCAGAAGCAGCTTCATATCCCCGACACCGAGCTTCTCTCCAAGCGCCTCGATCTGCCCGCTGTTGTAAATCTGGTCGTACGCCAGTACCAGTGGCGCCGACTGGTGCAGGTCATACGGGTGCCACGACGACCACATCCCCGCATACCGCGGCGGCATCTCCCGGTCCCAGGCGGGGAGCACGGTGTCATGCGGGAAAATATCGCCCGAGCCGCGCTCCTTCCAGCCCCATTTTGGAAGCACCTCGCGGAAGCGATCCAGAAGCACGGCGGCCTTATACGCGTATTCAGGCTCCTGCGTTTCGCCGTACTTCTGCGCGAGGACCTTCAGCACACCGACCATTTTCTTGTTGTCACCCGACCAGATGCCCACATCGTCAATATGCGAGCAGAGTTCCTCGTCAGAAAGCCCCACCCAGTCCTCCGCTTTCTCCTGTGTCCGCACGAGGCCCCAGACGCTGTGGTCGTGGGGGTAGACCGGATGCTGTACATCATACTTTCGGCACCGCGGCTCGGCACCCTCGATGTCTTTCGGCTGGGCAAGGACGACGGCTGCAGCGCAAAACACGAGCAGAGAGATTGCAGGAATGCGCATGATGTCCCCTATGTTGTAGAGGTCAATGCCAGACGGAACCGGCGGCCCTGTACATCCCCCACGAACTTCCCCACCTGGAAGATGCCCGTGGTACCCGGGACTTCCTCGTCGGTGAGGGTCATCTCCAGGTCCGCAGGATTCTCAGCGGTGATGCGGTAGGAGGCGCCCTCATAGGTCACCTCAAAGCCGTCATCCAGAACCGTGATTTCTGATTCTGCCTCACCGTCGGTCACCAGCAGGGGGACGCGGAATTCGGTCACTTCCCCGCCCTGTACAGACGGCGTGATAACGAGGCCCTCGGCGGTCAGCTCGTAGGCCTCGGTGATGGTGTCGGCTCCGAGCAGGTCGCCGCGATAGGTGATTGCAAACTCGACACGATCCGGGGTTTCGGAGATGATGGTGAGGTCTGCCGAAAAGACGCCCCCACAGTTCGTCGAGGCCGCCATCCCGGCCAGTGGAGCCGCCTTGACGCCCCATTTGACCGCCGGGCCGATGGCGACATATTCGTCCGACGGCTCAATGGACATCTGCACGGCCGGATTCGCCGGAATGGGCGCCGACAGCGCTGTTTCGGGACGTATGCCGCGTTTGTGCACTCTTCCGAGGCCGGTGGCGTCGTGTGTGGGCTGGCCGCGGTTGTCAATCTCGATGTGATAATCGCCGCAGGTGGCGAAGGTGCGGTGGAAGGCCGGCCAGAGCTGCATCACGTATCCGCCGCGATCCACAGGGGCTGCGGATTCCTCAATCTCCTCATCCGCCATCTGATACGCGGTGCCGAAGATGCTGGCCATCAGGAACATATAGGCGGAATACGGGCTGCTGTCATAGCCGGAGTCGCCGTGACGGGCGTCTCCGGGGAAGCGGTTTTTCATGAGGAAGGGCGGGTCACAGTCCAGTATCCACGAGCTGACGGATGCGGCGGCCATCCGGGCAGCGCGCTTGAAGGCTCCCGCGTATTCGGGACGGCTGTCTTTGTACCGCCGCGCCTCCAGCTCGCAGATCGTCGCCGCCATCGCCTCCATGTGGTTATACTGGTTGGAGCGCCCCCCGAAGGGCATCTGCCCCGTCACCGAGGTGAATAGAAGCTGTGTCAGTGCCCCCCGCCGGGTGGCCTCATCAATCCATCCGGCGTGGCGCCCCTGGTAGCCGAAATGTGGCAGCATCCCGAGCTGCTGGCGGTCGGTGAGGTCATAGGTGAAGGGATCGTGTGGATCGCGGTACATGCCACAGGGGCTGATGAGCTTGAACTGGTTGTCCAGCACCCGGTCAATATCTTCGGTGGTCTCGGCGAGGCCGGCGTGGATTCGAAGCTGCTCCCCGCAGGCGGCGTAGATGGGGAAGTTGCTGTCCTTGCGGTGGTGCCAGCTCGGATATCGCACCCACGGGTGGAAGCTGGAAAGCTGCCGGCTCCAGCGCTGGTGCCGCTGCTCGTCCACCTTTCCCTTGAGGGCAAACCAGCCGTACATGAGCTCCTTGGTGAAAAATTCCGGCCCCGAGAATATCTCCTCCGGCTGGCGCTCATCAGCCATCACCGCACAGCAGTAGTCCATCGCCCGGGCGCAGTTCTGCACAAGATCCTCACATCGCCCGCCCCATATACACCCGCCGAGGGCCCCGATAAACCGCGCGGTGCTTGTGGAGGTCTCTCGCCCCACGACAGGATTGATGACCACGCCGTCCTCGCGCTGCCAGTGCAGGCAACAGCGGACGGTGTGTTCGGCGAGGTCGAGGTAATGCTCGCGGGTGAGGCCGGTCGGCTCGAAATCGGTGTCGGGCAGATCCTCGAAGATCGCGGCAATCTTGTCTTCAAGCGGAAACGGGGGAAGCTGCATGCGGTGCTTCATGGCTCCTTTGCCGCCCGGTGTCAGTCAAAGTCAAACGGCGGCGGTGGTGGCGAAGAATCTGCTATATTATAGAGCGTGATGTCTTCAGGGAGTGTTACGGTCTTATTGGGCTCGGTCACTTCCACCATTCCCGGCGCCTCTGTCACCACATAGTCACTTGGTGCATTCACCGTGATCGTATATTCCCCTTCCGGCAAATCTTCCTGCAAGAAATTCCCGTCGGGAGCGGTGGTGGCGATGAAATGTTCATCAAATGCAACCTGCACCTGCCCCACGCCGTCACCGGTATCCCGATCAACCGCCCGGCCGCTGACACTGCCGAGAGCAACAACGACGGTGATAGTGGCTTCGGCGGTACCACCGTGCCC
>JBKHJK010000060.1:0-8481 GCA_046538215.1 Armatimonadota bacterium | reverse complement strand
AGATTGGCGGGCCCGGCGGTGGCAGTCGCCACGAAAACCAACGCAGCGATGAACAGGAGAGCGATACGCATGCGACTCACCTCGGTTCGGCGAGATCTTCGTATGTGCTCGGATGGCGTTCATTCGGCCACAGGGTTTCCCATTCACCGTCGGCACCGACGCTGAGGCCCCGCCGGAGATGGCGTGCGTCCAGATCAACCTCCGCCATCACCACACCTTGTGCGCCGTCTGTGTCGGCCAGGATTTCGCCGGTGGGCCCGACGACGAGGCTGCGTTTCTGTGAGTAGTTTGATGACACCAAAAAGACACTGTTGTCCAGTGCACGGGAGCGGCAGCTCACCTCATACGACCAGTCGGTTCGGCCATCACCCCAGATGGGGAGGAAGATGATCTCTGCGCCGTTGACGGCGAGTGCGCGGGCGCATTCGGGGAAGAAGTTGTCGTAGCAGATTTCCATCCCGATGGTGCCGAAGTCAGTCTCGAAAACGGGGTATTCCGGTCCGGGAGACGAGCCGCCCGGGCCTGCGGTGACCGTCAGGTGCACCTTCCGGTACCGCCCGGCGAGGTTGCCGTCGCGGTCCAGCAGGATGGCGGTGTTGTAGATGCTTTCTCCATCCCATTCGTAAATACCGGCGACGATATACATGTCATATTTATCCGCGACTTCGCCGAGGATCTGCGCCGTCGGGCCGTCGGCGGATTCCTTCAGCTCAAATTTCGACATCCCGGTGCCCGGGGCGGTGATCACCTCGCCACAGCAGACGATATCCGCGCCCATTTCTCCGGCCTCCGTGCATTTTTCAGCCCACGCCCGGCGGTTTCCATCCGGGGTGCTGTCGCGTGTCAACAGGCAGATGGTGGCGAGATTGACGATCCGGTGTTCAATCGGGTCAACAGGCCGCATCGTTACATTGTCGAACCACACGGAGCCAGTTGTCCACTTGAGAATCAGCTCGATGCGGGCGCTTGCGGCCTCATCCGGAGCCATGCGGCGGTCGGAAATCTCGGCCCACTCCTCGCCGGTGCCGGAGGCGCCCAGGAGCTGAACCTCGATCAGGTCGCCCTCCTCATCGAACCAGCGGATGAGACAGTGCACGAACTCGCGGGGATGCGAGATCCCCTCGGTGCGGTACCGGTAGCTGATCTGATACGTCTGTCCGCCCTGAATATCTTCGATATCCTGCTGCAGGCCGCCGTAGCAGGGGCGCTTTTGGCATGAAAGCTTCAGCCGGCCATGGGAAACTTCTACCGTCGGGGCTGTGTTATCCCGTGCCGCAAAGGCCTCCCAGGCAGCAGGTATCCCGTCCTCGACCTGTGTGAATCGACCATTCTTTACAATACTGTCCGCCATAACATCAGCCCTCCCGGACGCACTCATCACTGCCACCACGGCAGCGCATACTGCAATACATATCCACCGGTTCATCACCGCAGACCTCCCTGCACCAAGGCAGTGTGTTGTTGCAATGTTCCTCTCACAGGGTTCGCGGTTAAAGGGGAATGGTCCTCCGATGAGTTCTATCCGATTTTGCAGCGGTGGAAGCGTTGGGGAGAGGCGTTGGGTCAAAAATCATTCTGCACTCTGGCGGAGTTGGCAGGTTGATGCTCATAGTGGTGCGTCAGACAGGAGCCTGGTGCAAAAAACTCCAGCGCAGCACAGACCAGCACCCTTTGGTGAAGAGCACCAACATGGTCATTTGGGGAATGGTTGTCGTAACATAACGACCGCGGTAGTGAAGCCAGGGTAGCTTCATCGCGCCAGCCCCCCATCACGCGGCAGATGCGCTTTGGTTTTCGGGGGCTTCAATACGCGTACAGCCTGCCGTAGGGGCGGCTGGTTTTCGGGAAGATCTTGATGAACTGCTCCCGCGCGAAGCGATCCGCGTCATGCCCGAACTCCGCGCAGAAATCCTCGATGATAGACCGCAGCAGATCCCAGTCGGCCTCGGAGAGCTCATCAGTGCCACATTCGGCTCCAAGCTGGTATGGCTCAACATGCCCCCGGACAAACATGAGGCCAGCGTGCATGCCGGTTCCGCAGTAATTACCCACCGGTGAGCCGTCACTGTCTTCGATGTTGAGGACTGCGATGAGGCCCCCGGCCATGTATTCGCCGAGGTATGCGCCGGCGGTGGTGCCGACGACCATAGTGGGGTAGTGCTGGCCGAATGCCTTGCAGTGGATTCCGCACCGCCAGCCGACGAGACCCTCCACGAGCACACTCCCACCGCGCATGGAATGTCCGCAGATGTCTCCGGCGTCACCGCGAACCACGATGCGCCCGTCGTTCATGGTGTTGGCGACTCCGTCCTGGACGTTGGCGTTGACGGTGATCTGCGCGCCGTCCATAAATGCCGCCAGATCCTGGCCGGGAACGCCCTCGATCTGTAGGTTCACGCCCTTTTCAAGACCGGCGCCGATATACCGCTGGCCCTGTACGTTCTCAATGGTGAGATCGTGATTGCCACCGGCGATGGCATCGTGGATTTGCTCATTCAGCTCTCTATAAGGCACGTTTTTTGCGTCGATTCTCATGCTTCAGTCTCCACACCAGACATGACATTTGTGCGGTAATCGTCGGGCAGGTGAATGATGCCGAATTCGTCGCTGAGCAGCAGGTCTTTGAACTTCGTCACATCTATCTGCTCGCGGATGAGGCCGGTGAAGATGCCCGCACGTTCGATGTCGCCCACGAACACGGCGCCGATAATCTTCCCATGCTCCAGCACGATTTTGCGATAGTGCAGGCTGTCTTCATCACAATCAATCAGCTCTTCGACGCCTTCTCCCCCGGCTTCAGTCCGTCCGACAGAGATGGTCGGAAGATCACAGACACTGACAGAGTTCATCACGAGCGCGCCGTCATAGCTGCGGTCGGCCCCGGCCATATTCAGACCGGCGATTTTACCCTGCCGGTAGGCGTTGGGGAAGATGGCGATGCACTGCCGGTCACCGGACAGAAGCTCGCAGGCCTGGGCGATATCACCCGCGGCATACACATCCTCCGCCGTTGTCTGCATCCGGTCATCAACCAGAATACCGCGGTCCACCTCGATATCGGTGCCCTCGACCACGTGAACGGATGGCGCGACACCGATGGCGAAGATGACCAGACCGCAGTCAATCGTCGAGCCATCAGTCAGTTCGGCCCCGGCCACCTTGCCATCTTCGGTGATAATCCGGCTGACGGTGGTCTCACAGCAGACGTCAGCGCCTTCCGATTCCAGCTTCCTCTGCGCCATGTCGGAGGCGGTGCGGTCGAAGGTCGCGCTGAGCATCCGGTCCATCAGCTCCACGACGGTCGTGCGAAGGCCCAGCTCCATCAGCGCCTCCACGGACTTTAGCCCGATGAGCCCGCCGCCGACGATCACGGCGGCCTCCACGTCGTTGTCTTCGATATATTCTTCGATTTCGTACGCGTCATCGAGCGTTGTGAAGGTGAAAACGCCATCGGCGTCGGAGCCCTCGATATTTGGGGGAACGATCGGCTCGCCTCCGATGGCGATGAGCAGCTTCTCATAGCCGATTTGCTCCCCGTCTGCCGTATCAACGGTATGATCAGCAGGGTTGATCTGCGTTATTTCGGTACCGAGAGCGGTCTCCACGTCCATTTTGTCATAGAACTCCGGCGGCCGATAGTCCATATTCGCCTCATCAACCTTCCCGCCCAGCAGATAGGTAATAAGGGGCCGGGAGTAAGTGTGATGGGGCTCTTTGGCCGCGATGAGAATATGTCCGTCCGGGTCGGCCTCGCGAATGCCTTCAGCACATGCGATGCCTGCAACCGAGTTGCCGAGTACGAGATATTTCGTCTTATTCATCAGTTTCCTCCAGCACGAGCGCCTCATTGGGGCAGTTGGCGACACACACAGGGACGTCCTCGCCGATACACATGTCGCACTTGGAGGCGATATTGTCCTCAGTGCCCTGCTTGATGGCGCCGGCGGGACAGACCATGATACACATCCAGCAGCCCACGCACTTCTCTTCATCACACAGCACCGCTCCGGTTTCGGGGTCGCGGTACAGCGCACCGGTCATGCATGCCTCAATACACGGAGCATCCTCGCAGTGGCGGCACTGCAGTGCGAAGGAGTGATAGCCAATCTCCTCGACGGTGACGCGCGGCTGCATCGTCTCGCGTTCGTTGCGAAATGCCTTGATGAGCTCTTTTGCATTGGAATGGTGCACCTGGCAGTGGATTTCACACAGCCGGCAGCCGATGCAGTATTCCTCGTAGATGCGGATTCGCTTCATCAGTTACTCTCCCGCGGCCTTAATGCCCAGAATCTCGAGTTCGCGGTCCGTCATATTAACGCCCCTCAGATGCTCGCGGTTGCCCCGGAGGCTTTCGATCGCATTGATGCCCATGCCGCCCATCATCTCCTTGATCTCCAGCGCCCAGCTTTGCAGCAGGTTGACCAGGCGGCGTCGGGCCATGTTGGGATTCAGCCGCCGCGTGAGGGCGGGGTCCTGTGTCGCGATGCCCCAGTTGCATTTGCCCGTATAGCATTTTTGGCACAGATGACAGCCCATGGCCACCAGCGCCGCGGTGCCAATATACACGGCGTCTGCTCCGAGGGTGATCGCCTTCACAATATCAGCGGCGGTCCGGAAACTTCCCGCCGGTACAAGTGAGGCCTGCTGGCGGATACCCTCTTCGCGCAGGCGGCTGTCAACGGCGGCGACGGCGAATTCGATGGGGATCCCCACGTTGTTGCGGATCATGGTCGGCGCCGCACCCGTCCCGCCGCGATAGCCGTCAATGGCGACCACATCGGCCCCGGCCCGCACGCAACCGGAGGCGATGGCGGCGACGTTATGCACCGCCGCGATCTTCACAAACACCGGCTTTTCGTACCGGGTGGTCTCCTTGATCGCATAGATGAGCTGGCGGAGGTCCTCGATGGAGTAGATGTCGTGGTGGGGCGCAGGGGAGAGGGCGTCGGTGCCCTCCGGGATCATCCGGGTGGCCGATATATCTGCCGAGACCTTCTCACCGGGCAGATGGCCGCCGATTCCGGGCTTGGCGCCCTGTCCGATCTTGATCTCAACAGCGGCGGCGACACTCAGATAATCCTTATCGACGCCAAAACGGCCCGAGGCGACCTGCACGATCATGTTGTCGCTGTATTGCTCGAGGTCCTCATGCAGCCCGCCCTCGCCGGTGTTGGCGAAGGTGCCCACTTCGTATGCCGCCCGGGCCAGCGCCTCAGAAGCGTTGTAGCTTATCGAGCCGTACGACATCGCCGAAAACATGATCGGCACATGCAGCTGGAGCTGCGGCCCGATGTCAGTATCAATATCCACGTCCCCGTCACTGCTCGTCGCGTGCAGCGAATCCGGCTTGCCACCGAGGAAGGTAAGAAGCTCCATCGGCTCCCGCAGGGGATCAATGGAGGGGTTGGTGACCTGGCTGGCGTTGAGAAGCATGCGGTCCCAGTACACCGGCAGCGGCCGGTCGTTGCCCATACCCGTCAGCAGCACACCACCCTGCTCGGCCTGGCGGTAAATGTCGCGGATGAGCTCCGGCTCCCAGTTGGCGTGTTTTCGGAACTCGATATCCACTTCCTCGATGGAAATAGCGTTCGTCGGGCACAGCGTTGCACACCGGTGGCAGCCGACGCACTCGGTGCTGTCGCTGAAAATCTGCATTTCTTCTTCGTCTAATTCGTGGACATCGTTGGCGCACTGCTGCACGCAAACCTCACACTGGATGCAGCGGTCCTCGTCACGCGAGACCACGAAATCGTGTTGAGTGAGCCAGTTGCGCAAAGAAGACATCTCCTACGATCCGGCAGAATTGTTGGCCTACACGAGGCTGGGGGCCTTTTCGAGCTTTCCGACCACGGGCTCCCCACCGTCGGGGTGCCACACACGCCGGGGATCCGGACAGATGGAGCGGATTGCCGATTCCTCGGACGCAATATACAGCATGTCACCCTCGCGAGCTGCGACCTGCGGCCGGAGCTTCACCCGGTCGGAAAAGCCGATCATACCCCCGGAATGTCCCACCACCACGGCGAAGGGGCCGTTCAGCAGCGCCCCGCCATACACCGCACGCATCGCACGCGCCTGCTTTTTCTCCTCCGCCGGCATCCGCTCAATGTCGTCCCAGAAGGGTGGCGCCATCGCCATGCACGCGGCCTTCAGCGGAAGCTGGTGCTTGCGGATCAGAACATCGAAAAGATATGCAATAACCTCGGTGTCCGTCTGAAGCGTGCATTCGTAGCCAAAGTGCTTCAGATACCGTTTGTTGATGCCGTACGAGGAGATCTCGCCGTTGTGAACGATGGCCCAGTCGAGAATCGAGAACGGATGTGCGCCACCCCACCAGCCCGTGGTATTGGTCGGAAACCGCCCGTGGCCGATCCACGTCCACGCCTCATATTCATCGAGGCGGTAAAACACCCCGAGATCTTCAGGGAAGCCAACGCCCTTGAATACGCCCATATTCCTTCCGCTGGAGAAGACGAAAGCGTCCTGGATGGTGGCGTTGATGTCCATGACCAGCTCGACGACTCGATCATCTTCCGACGGCGCTGCACTCTGCTTCAGGTGTGCGGGCTTAATGTTCATGAAATAGCGGTGGAGGATTGGCTCATCGCCGATCGCTTCATGGGGGCGGGTGGGGATCGGTTCCGCCTCATGGACGTTGCAGCGGTCTTCCAGCAGGGCCTCAGTGGCGCGGCGAGCCTCTTCGTTTTCGAACATCAAATGCAGGGCGTAATGGTCTTTGTGATCGGGGTAGATGCCGTAGGCAGCAAACCCTCCGCCAAGTCCATTGGAGCGCTCACGCATATTGGCGATGAAGTCTATGATCCGGTCGCCACCGAACCTGCGGCCGCTCTCATCCATCATGCCCGCTATGGAGCATGCGCTGATATCTTTGAATGGCAACTGTCGGTTGGTGGTGTTCATAAGCAGTTTCACCGGGTGGATTTTCAATCATGCTGGCGGCCATCGCCGACGTGCCGAACACAGGGGAGACGTGACCGGTCAGTTCCTCGGGAGACGTGTGAAAAGGGGCGGAAACCGGAGCCGGTTGCCGCCCCACGACAGCTTCCCTACTTTTACAGGATGGGGAGGTATTTGTCAAGCTCGAACTGGCTGACGTGAGCGCGGTAGTCGTCCCATTCGATACGCTTGTTTTCGATGAATTTCTCAAAGATGTGGTCCCCGAGCGCCTCACGGACCAGGTCGCTTTTGGAGGTGACGGCGATGGCTTCTCCCAGACTCCCCGGCAGGGCTTCGATGCCCCGATTCGCGCGTTCCCTGGCAGTCATCCGGAAAATGTCCTCCTCCACCGGCTCAGGCATCTCGTAGCCTTCCTCAATACCCTTCAGCCCGGCGGCAAGCATGACTGCAAAGGCGAGATACGGGTTGCAGGCGGGATCCGGGCAGCGGAACTCCACGCGCGTGGCCGCCTCTTTGCCGGGCTTGTACATGGGGATGCGAACAAGTGACGAGCGGTTCCGCCGCGCCCACGCGATATACACGGGCGCTTCGTATCCCGGCACCAGCCGCTTATACGAGTTGACCCACTGGTTGGTCACCGCCGCAATTTCCCGGGCGTGTGTCAGTAGGCCTGCGATGTAGCCACGAGCCACCTGCGACAGCTTGTATTGGCCATCCGGGTCATAAAACACGTTGCGTCCGTCGCGAAACAGCGATTGGTGGGTGTGCATGCCAGAGCCGTTTTCACCCTGAATAGGCTTGGGCATGAAGGTGGCATAGACATCATGCTGCATCGCGATTTCTTTGACTGCCAGGCGGTAGGTCATGGCGGTGTCAGCCATTTCAAGAGCTCCGGCGTAGCGGAGGTCAATCTCGTGCTGGCTGGGCGCAACCTCGTGGTGACTGTATTCGACATCTATGCCCATCTGCTCCAGTGTGAGAATAGTGTCGCGGCGCAGATCTGAAGCCACATCGAGCGGTGTGAGGTCGAAGTATCCACCGGCGTCGAGGTATTGCAGCGGTGTCGAACATTCGCCGAAGTAGAAATACTCCAGCTCCGGGCCGACGAAAAACTCAAAGCCCATATCCCCGGCGTGCTTCAGCGTGCGCTTCAAAGCCCACCGGGGATCCCCTTCATACGCCTCTCCCTCGGGCCGCAAAATGTCACAAAACATCCTCGCCACCGCGCCACCGTCCGAGGGGCGCCAGGGGAGTATGGCAAAGGTGGACGGATCGGGCCTGGCCACCATGTCACTTTCATCAATTCGCGCGTATCCCTGGATAGAGGACCCGTCAAAACCCATGCCTTCGTCAAAGGCCGTTTCGAGCTCTGTGTCGGTGATGGCGAAGCTTTTGAGATGGCCGAGGATGTCGGTGAACCACAGGCGGATGAACTTCACCTTCTGTTGTTCGACGAGCTTGAAGACTTCGTCTCGGGTGTTTGCGGTCACGGGTGGATCCTCCCTGTTGCATGGATAGTCGGCAGTCGGTTGCCGCCTGCCGCCCTTTCGCGCATTATAGCCC
>JBKHJK010000059.1:0-8490 GCA_046538215.1 Armatimonadota bacterium | reverse complement strand
CCCGCCAATGGCGAAGGCTCCCTTTGGTCCGTATTCCGGCAGCCGATCCGTTACCGGCCCTTGAGATGCCGGGCGACGGAGGCGATGACTGTGTCACCCTCTGGTGGCAGAAGCTCGATTGTCACATCGTAGCTGTCGGACCAGCCGTAGATTGCCTCTTTCAAACCGAACTCCTCGGTTGCCCAGCGCCCGTTCTCTCCGACCGTGACTTCCTGAGGATCGAGATCGTGGGACATGTCGAAGAAGCGCTTCTTGTTGGCGCGGATCTTGACCCTGATGCGATGATTGGCCGGTGCATACCCGTCCACCACCAGCTTCTCGGGCGCTTCGACGCCCTCCTTGGGGGTCGTCACTTTCAGCGCCTCGGGCACCTGCCCCTTAATCTGGATCGTGTCTTCGGTCTGCAGCGTCTGCCATTCGGTCTCATTCGGAGGCCTGTAGGATACGGTAATCTTCCCGCTCCCGCTCTCGCCCGTCCGAACGGTGTATGTGCCCCTGTAGGTGTTGGTGGTGCCGACGCGCTCCATAGTCAGATCCTTCTTGAAATTCCCGATGCGCCATTTGATATCGCCACCGGGCCGGGCGACTTTCGCTGTTACCTCCAGGGTTTGATTCGCCCCCAGCGGTCCCTCCGCATTGTGTTTTACCGACAGAATTTGCTTATCTGCCGGTGAGGCCACTACGAAGGTCCACTGGTTGCGATTGGTGTTGCCCGCCTGGTCGGTGATAGTGACATCCACACCGTGAGGACCGTTGGCGAGATCGGTGGCCTGGTATTCCATCCGCTCGGCCTTCACGTCCGCCTCGGCGGTGACATCCTTTCCGTCAAAGATAATGACGGTGGCCGCAGGGTTGATCCCGGATTCAGCGTCCGTATAGCGGGTGCGGATCAGCACATCGTTTTCCTGCACGGTCTGGTTGTTGACGGGTGTGAGCCCGGTAAATCGCGGTTTTGTGGTGTCTCCCGTCTGCGCGTCGGCCACGGTTTCACGTACCACGCGGGCAACGGTGTTGCTGGTGGTATCAACGATCAACAGCACCCGGTCACCAGCCTGCAGGTCGGTTGCATTGATCGGGTTGCCGGCATTGTCCAGTATCTCGGCGGTCTGTGAAAGTCGCAGCGCTTGATTGCCCTCCAGCAGCAGGTAGTCCCCGGTTGCGCCACCGAGCGTCGTCCGTATGTGCTGAAGCTGTGGCTGCTGGTCTGCACCACCGCCTGCGGCGTATGTGGCCGAGACGGACTCCAACTGTCCATTGACGACGGTGGCAGTAATGTTGTCTCCGGCCTCCAGCTCTCCCGGCTGCGCTGCAACCGGCTGTGCACCTTCAGGAGCCCGGGTCAACTGCGCATTCTCCGCCAGTGGAAGGATCATCGTGTCGTTTGTCGCGTTGTCACGCATGAGCAGGTATGTGGGTGTCCCCTGATACACCTGCACGATCACGCCCTGGATCGTCTGCATCTGCCCGGTACCGGAGGCCAGATCAATAGCGACAGTCTCAACCGCCGGATCGTAGGACACATGTCCCCCGAAAGCCTCCACGACGAACCGGACGGGAATGTAAATGGTGGTACCCACCACAAAAGGTGAGGCTTCCGACTGCTGGGTCTGCCCGTCCACGGCGGTGATGAGATAGCCGCTCCACATCTCCACTTTTTTCTGTCCCCGGATGATGGTGATGAGGCGCTCGTCTTCATTCCAACTGTGCTCCGCTTCGATCGCTTCGGCGAAGGGGGCCAGCGGCGCCATGATCGCATCCCCGATCACAGCCAGCGGCGCCTCCATGGTCACTTCTTGACCGTTCACCGCCAGCGTCGGCTGCGCCTGTGCGGTGGACGTGACGGTGAGAGCAACAACGCTTACGACCGCGAGTGTCATCCCTAAGGGAAGCTGTTTCATCGTCTATCACACTCCAGCTATCAGATTACATGCGCTGTGCTATACCTCCGAGATCCGGATCACGCGCTCAAAGGGAGCCGCTGGATCTTCCGGCCTGATTTCAAGGACGTTCTGACCCGTTGCATCGGTCACTTTATCCGGCGCTGTCTGCAGCTCGATTGTTATCAATTCCGCTCCGGTGCTGCGGACCTCTATGATTCTTTCATCACCGTTGCCCTCAAATCCTACCTGCACTTCGGCCACAGCATCGGATGCTGCAGGGGTGATGTGGCACCAGAAAAATGATTTTGCCTCATCGGTAACTATGTGCTGACGGCGTGGCGGCTGAGCGTCACGCGTATGCCTGCCCAGCCACTGCACGGCGTATTCAAAATCCGTGCAGTGTCCCCGCGAATCGGACAGAAATGACACGCGATGATGTTCAAAGTCGCTCAGACGCCGGAAGGTGCGCCACGACTGCTCCACATCTATGGTGCCATCGGACTGGCCGTGAAATATCTGCAGGGGCGTATTCGCGGCATTGGTGATGAAAGTGCGGGGTGAGCGCCGGAGGTATTCAAAATCAACCTCAGCGCCGTCCCCGGGCCGCCCTCCACAGACCGCCTCCACATGCTGCCGATAGTTGTTATCCTCCTCCCACCACTCATTGAGCGACGTGATGGGAACCCACGCCGAGACGGCCGCCCAGACATCCGGGTATTTCCCCGCCATCAGTGTTGATATATGCCCACCGCCGGAGCCGCCCAGCAGATAGATTCGCCGTTCATCCACCGGGAAAACCGTCTTCATGTGCTCGACGGCGTCAATGATGTCGGACTGGGCCACAAGCGAGCCTCCGGTCTCGGTGGCGCGGGGATTATCCCGTAAATTTGGTCCCCGGAATTCGGGATACACCGAAAGCCAGCCCTTTTCAGCAGCATGGGCCGCCATGTCATTTGCGGCCTTATGGCGAGTGAATGACCAGGAGTGACAGCCCACCAAAAGCGGCAGTGGGGCGGCTTGCGTATCACCGGGGCTGACATCCTCAGGATGGCCGATGATAACAGGCTCCTGCGACCTGTCGGCGGAAGCTGGCACAGTTTCCTCGTAAACGTTGTACCCGGCTATATCGGGGAGCCTCTCGACGGCATCAGTCATCGTTTCCCTGCTTCTTTTCCCGGGCGATCTCTTCGAGTGCGTCGGAAAACTCGCTGCCAGTTATTTCCTCATCGGCCTTTGTGGGCAGGATCGGTTCAAAAAAGTCTCTGAAGATATACCCCACTGCGCCAAAGATTATGACACCGAGGGCGATCACGACGGTCAGCGCAAGATCCACCCGACCGGCCTCCGAAAGCGTCCGCGCCAGAAGAAAAGCGCCCGCGAAGCCGACTACAACGATCGCCGCAATCGCCAGATACCGTTTCCGCAGTTGGTCGGGTTCCGGGCCCTTGTTGATCGCGACCACCTGTTTTCCGTGACATGCATCACGCTATTGGGGGATCCGGCCCGCCTCGACATCCACGCTCAGGCGCTCGCCATCGCGGTTGATGACGAAGGTGATGGTGTCACCGATTTCGTGTTTGAGAATGATGTCACGGTACTCCTGCCGGCTCTTGATCTCTTTTCCGTCAACCGAAAGGAGCACATCACCGGGCCGCAAACCCGCCCGGGCGGCAGGACTGTCACGGACAATGCTGAGGATGACGGCGCCCTCTTCGGTGGCGAGCCCCGCCCACTGCGAATAGCCCCGGCTGTTGGGCATGATGTCGCCCACACCCACCCACGGTCCGCCGTGGATGAGAAAATGCGCCACCCGCTTGGCCTCATTGACCGGTATTGCGAAGCCGATACCCACGGTGGTCTGCTCCTGGTTGGGGCTGAAGATGGCGTAGTTGATACCCACGACCTCTCCGGCGAGATTCACAAGGGGGCCGCCGCTGTTGCCGCGGTTGATCGAAGCATCGGTCTGAACGACATACCGCTGGCCGTTGGGCACCGACCGGATACCTTTTGCGCTGATTACCCCAACAGTAATCGTGCCCTGAAAGCCGAACGGGTTGCCCATCGCAATGACCCATTCACCCACGCGCGTGTCATCGCTGTCGCCCAGGGGCAGTACCTCCAGATCGCCCGGGAGATCCACCGGTTTGACGATGGCAAGGTCGCTGTGGGCGTCGGCGTTAACCACCTCGCCCTTCATCTTGCGCCCGTCGGTCAGCTCGATCTGCATCTTCGTGGCGCCTTCGATGACGTGGGCGTTGGTCATGCAGTAGGTGGTGCCCTCGAAATCGAACAGGAAGCCTGAGCCCAGGCCGCGGACCGGCACGGGACGGGAGAAAAAGTCCCACGGCAGCGGTGACGGCCCCATGAGCTCCTTGGTTGTCACAATTTTGACGACCGACTCCTGCGCTTTGCTGACAGCCTCCGGAATCGCGCTTTCATCCGTCTGCAGCTTCATCGTCCGCTCATACTGCACCTGTGGAGGCGTCTGTGTGGCCGGTTCGGCAGGCTGCAGATAGCTCGTCATCAGCCACGCACCGGCTACTCCGCCCACAAAGCCGAGAATGATGGCGACGATGATGACGGTCGGGGTGGAACTGGTCGTCTGTGCTGGCATGGCATCTCCCTCAGATCTGCTTCATGACATTGGCCATTTCAATGGCGTGCATGGCGGCTTCAAAGCCCCGGTTCGGCACTCTCGTCCCGGCTCTTTCCACGGCGTGTTCCAGCGTCTCGGTGGTGACGACGCCGAAGATGACCGGCACCTCTGTCTGCAGGCCCGCCTGTGCGATACCCTTGGCGGCCTCACCGGCCACGTAATCGAAATGCGGGGTGGACCCGCGGATGACTGCACCAAGCGCGATGACGGCGTCGTAGTTCCCGCTGCCTGCCATACGCTTGGCCGCCAGGGGCAGCTCAAATGCCCCCGGAACGTACACGATGGTCACATCATCCTCATCAGCGCCGTTGCGCTTGAGGGCATCCATCGCCCCCTCCCGCAGCTTTGAGGTGATAAAATCGTTGTAGCGGCTGATGACAATGGCGACTTTCAGCCCCTTTGCATCAAGCTGGCCGTGAATCTCCTGTGGCATCTTCGCTCCCTCATTTCTCGGTCTCTTCATCGTCACACGCGGATGGATCGTGGATAATGTGCCCCATCTTCTCTTTCTTCGTGCGCAGGTACTGCTCGCTGAACTGCGTGGCAGGAGCTTCCAGCGGGACACGCTCGATAACCTTCAGCCCGTAGCCCTCCATCGCCGTGTATTTGGCCGGATTGTTCGTCATCAGACGCATCCTGGTGATGCCCAGATCGGCCAGCACCTGCGCGCCCATGCCATAATCCCGCATATCCGCCGGGAAGCCCAGCGCCTCGTTCGCCTCCACCGTGTCATAGCCCTCATCCTGCAGGTGATAGGCCATAATCTTATTCCGCAGGCCAATCCCCCGGCCCTCGTGGCTGGGGATGTACAGCACCACACCGCAGCCTTCTTCTTCAATCTTCCGCAACGCCGCGTGAAGCTGCCAGCCGCAGTCACATTTCAATGACCCCAGAATGTCGCCGGTGACACATCCCGAATGCACCCGCACCAGCGGCGCCTCGCATGCGGCAGGATCGCCCTTGATCACCACCAGGTAATCCACCGGCTCGATTTCCGAGCTGTAAATGATCGCCTCGAAATCGCCGAAAACGGTGGGAAGGTGGGCCGATGCGCTCGGGTGGACGTGCTTTTCGGTGCGGCGCCGGGCGCGGATGATGTCGGCGATGGTGATGATTTTGATTCCTTCCTGCTCGGCGAACTCCGCCAGCTCGTCCATGTTGGCAAGCTCGCCGTCTTCGGTCAATATCTGTGACAGCACTCCCGCGGGGGGCAAACCCGCCATCACCGCCAGGTCATGGGCGGCTTCAGTGTGCCCTGTTCGCACCAGTGTCCCGCCCTCGCGGACACGGATCGGAAAAACGTGACCGGGGCGGATGAAATCCTCCGGGCTGGTGTCCGGGTCTATGAGCTTCTGGATCGTCTGCGCGCGCTCCTCCGCAGTATCGCCCGTGACGGTGGTCGCCGCATCCACCGAGACCGTAAAGTTCGGGCGGCCATGCTTGCCCACCCAGCCGCCTTCGGTGGGCTTGCCGGGGACCATCGGGGGCAGGTCCAGCTCATCCAGCCGACTGCCCTCCATCGCCACACACAAAAGCCCGCGGCCCCGGGTCATCATGAAGTTGATCGCTGCAGCGTCTGCGTGCACCGCGGCCGTGATCAGATCACCGGTGTTTTGCGGTGAAGCGTCATCAACAACGATGACAAATGAGCCGTTCTTGATAGCTTCGACTGCTTCATCTATGTTTGCGGTTTCCATGGTTGCCTCATTTCATGAAACCGTGCTCTCTCAGAAACTCTTCCGTCAGACCTCCATCTTCCTGCTGCTCCTGCACATTCATCATGCGGCGGACGTATTTGGCGAGGATGTCAACTTCCACATTGACGCGCTGCTGTGGCTCCATCTGCGCCAGGGTCGTGTTATCCATGGTGTGGGGGATGATCGCCACGGTAATCTCTTCGCCGTCAATTGCCGCAACCGTCAGGCTGATGCCGTTAATGGCGATACTCCCCTTTTCAGCAATGTAGGGGCGAAACTCTTCTGGCAGCGAAAAGGTGTATTCAATGGTCTCCCCGACCGGACGGATCGCCTCACATCTGCCCACACAATCCACATGTCCCTGGACGATATGCCCGCCGAGCCTGTCGGATACGCGCAGAGCCGGTTCCAGGTTGATCTGTGTGCCGGGCGTCCAGTCGCCTGCCGTGCTGCGCTGGAGAGTCTCAGACCCTGCATGCACCTCAAAAGCCGTTCCCGACAGCCGCTCGACGGTCAGGCAGATGCCGCTGCAGGCGATGCTGGCGCCGATGTCGGTCTCGGCAGTTGTCGCCGGAGCGTCAATGGTGATCTGCCGCCCCGTGGAGGTCTCCCGGACGCCGGTGACATCTCCGATTTCCTGTATCAATCCTGTGAACATATCCGCCCCCGGATCATCAGATCGGGTCCAAATCGCCGCGTTTCGATGATATTAATCTGGTATGCGTCCTCCAGGCTTTCAACACCGAAATCGCTGACCGGGTCTCTCCCCTGGCCCAGCAGCTTCGGTGCGTAGAAAAAGACGACTTCATCCACCAGTTTCTGCTCCAGGAGACCACCCGCCAGGGTCGGCCCGCCCTCACACAGTATGCTCATGACGTTTTGGCCGCCCAAGTGGCTCAATAATGCCCTCAAATCGAGGCCCTCCGACGCCCCGGGCACCTGCAGCACCTCTGCCCCGGCCTCTTTCAGCCTCGTGATCTCGGTGCCGTCACATCCCTCGCTTACAGCGACCGTACAGCGGCTTCCATCGTCCCGCTTGAGGGCCTGTGCGTCCTGCGGAGTGCTGCCGGAGGTATCACAGATCAGCGCATCACAGCATCCCCCAACGCCCTCCAGCCGTGCCGTCAGCCGTGGATCATCAAGGTGCATTGTTCCACTGCCGACCATGACGACCTGGCTGTGTGACCGCATTTTGTGGACGTATTTACGCGCCTCCGGACCGGTGATCCACTGCGAGTTGCCGTCGCGGGTGGCCACCTTCCCGTCCAGTGTCATCGCCATCTTCAGGGTGACGTGGGGCATTCCGGTGCGCTTGTGCTTGAAATACGCCCGGTTCAGGTCACGGGCCGCCTGCTCCATGGGGCCACGGAATACGGTAATCCCCAGTTGCACCAGCCGCTGGTGTCCCTGTCCACCCACACGCGGATCTGGATCCTGGCAGGCGTAAAAGACCCGTGCGACACCGGCTTCATGAATCGCCTCAGTACACGGCGGTGTCCGGCCGTGATGACAGCAGGGCTCCAGCGTCACGTACAGGTCGGCATCCCGGGCGGCATCTTTGGCGTCACGGAGTGCAATAACCTCGGCGTGCGGCTCTCCCGCGGCGTGATGATACCCTTCTCCGACAATCTTGCCATCACGGACAATGACACACCCGACCGCCGGATTTGGCGCTGTATCACCCAGGCCTTTTTCCGCCAGCGCCAGGGCGCGTCTCATATATGACCGGTGCATCTATTCGCTTTCTCCATTTTCTTCCCGGGCCTGCGCCTGCGCTTCCTGTCCGGCCTTCCACGCCTCCGACAAAAGCACCGCCCGATGATACTTCGCACGACTCGTTGTCTCCCGCAGGTCCATGAAGGCAACAATGACAATCATGACCGGCAGGAAGAGGGTGACGATGAACCAGAACAAAAGCTCCGTGAGTGGTGCATCCCACGTGTGCCGGAGGCCGTAGTAAATCAGACCGATCATCAAAAGAAGCAGGACGCCGCAGACGATACGCATGCCGAGCTGCCGGGCCGTGATGATCGTCCGCCCACGCACGTAGGCGTCAATTTGAAGCGCCAGTGCGACCAGTATCACCACACCGGCGACTGAAAGCACAATCTCGACTGCGCCCATAGTATTCCCCCGTTGCAGTGGAATAATACCACGAACGATTCGCATGGGCAACTGGCGCGGGCGTGTGCGTGAGGGCTATGAGCGCTTGAATTTGCGGTCCAGGTCGGTGCCCCTCAGCGTGATAATGATGGGG
>JBKHJK010000058.1:0-8509 GCA_046538215.1 Armatimonadota bacterium | reverse complement strand
GTGGAAAGGCGTCCACAACGGCCAGATCAACATCGGCTTCGTTGACGGCCATGCCAAGTCACTGACAGTCACACAGGCGTGGGACAAATGTATCATGGGCGACCAGGGCAACCTGTACTGGTGGCTCGACGACGACTGTGGGCTGGAATAACAGAATTTAGCAGTCTGCATGCATAAAGAAAACGGCCACCCTCCTGATGGGGTGGCCGTTTTATTTTTACGGGACCCGGCGTTCGGCTATGTGTTCATGACTGAGGGGTTCCACAGCAGGTGTACGCGGTGACCTGCCGGGTCGGTCTCGGTGAGATAGCCTGCCTTCAGTCCGGGCTTTTCGCTGATCTCCTCAAATTCGAAGCCCTTCTCCTTTAGCTCCTCAGCGGCTGCGTCGAAGTCGGCGACGAGGATGGCAACATGCGCTTTGTCGTGGGTTGCGTCTTTGGCGATCTCCAGCCGTCCGGGCCCCTCGCCTGCAACAAAGACCGACGAGTTGCCCACATTCATCTCAAAGCCGAAGGTGTCGGCGTACCATCTGGCGACCTCTTCGCCCTGGCCGTCCTCTTCAGGGTACAGGCCGGGATGTTCGACACCGCGGAAGACGGATTCACCGCGCGCCTTCTTGATATACCACAGCGTGCGTGCGACGTTGTCGCGGATCTGGTCGAAGTCACCGGCGGCGACAAGATCCTTGCGGATAAGCTTGCTGCCGATACCCAGGGCCGCCGCGCCACCCTCAATCCACGAACTGACGCTTTCCCAGGTGATGTCAACACCGCCGGTGGGCATGAGGCTCACCCAGGGGCAGGGGCCCTTCAGGGAGCTGATGAACTTCGGGCCACCGACCAGTCCGCCCGGGAAGACCTTGACGATCTCACAGCCCAGCTCGTGGGCCTTCTGGATTTCGTTGGCGCTGCCGCAGCCGGGCGAGTACGGAACCTTGCGGATGTTGCAGACCTTCGCCGCCTCCTCGTTCATGGTCGGGCCGACGATGAAGTTGGCGCCATTTGCGAGGTATTGTGCGGCGGTCGGGGCGTCAATGACCGAGCCGACGCCCATGATCATCTCGGGGTGTTCGGCCATGCAGTACTTGACGAGCTGGCCGAAAACGTCGGGTGCGAAGTCACCGCGGTTGGTAAACTCCAGCACGCGTGCGCTGCCTGCCGAGCAGGCGTCAACAATTTTCTTTGCAACATCAATGTCGCCCTGGTAAAACACCGGGACAAGGCCGGCGTCATACATGGCGTTCAATGTCTCCATGCGGCTGAACTGTGCCATCGGAAAAGCCTCCTGGTCATCGGGGAACTTTTTATGCGATTGGTAGGCCACAGGTGCAAAACATCTGTGTACCGTTGATTTTAGACCTCCACCGCACAGCAGTCAAGCAGGCGGCTCGCAGGGCCGCTACTTCTCCCCCCGAACGCCGAAGACAGGGAACATCTCTTTAAGCGCCCGACGGGTGGCGTCAGAAAGATGGGCGGGAATGAGCGGGGAGGAATTGAGCTCTTCATCCGGGCAGCCGTCGGCGCGGAATGCCTGTACATAATACGCCTCTGCGCCGCGATCCGCGACATATTCGGCAATCTTAAGCAGGCTCTGCTCATCCACCAGCTCCGGGTGCCAGGTGGTGCGGAACTCATGGGGCACGCCACTTTCGATGACAACGTCCACGCTACGAGCGGTGCCCTCACCACTCCGGGGCACTCTGGTGATCGCTTCATAATCATCGAAGAGGGCTTTGACATCCATCGCCACGTAGTCAATATGACCGCCGGCAAGCACGGATTTGAGCCGGGAGGGAGAAAAGCCGTTGGTGTGCAGAGCGATGTCATAGCCGAGGTCGCTCAACATGGCTGCGGTATCGGCGAGGCCGTCCTGGAGCGTCGGCTCACCACCGCTGAAGACCACGGCATCCAGAAACCCGTGGCGCTCGGTGAGCATGTCAAGCACTTCGGCGGAATCGAGAACGTCGTCACGCTGGCTGGGGATGAGGTCCTGGTTGTGGCAGTACCGGCAGTTGTAGGGACAACCCTGGAGAAACAGCACCGCCGACAGGTGTCCCGGGAAATCCAGGGTCGTCATCGGCTGCATACCACCGATTCTCACAGGCAGCCTGCAGTCAGACATCTTCAGATATCCAGGCGCGTCTGGCCGGAGCTGTCGGGAATGCCCGCAGGCGGTTCATGGTAGCTGATCCGTTCGGCGTGTTCGCTTTGCTTGCCATCGTTCCACTGTGACACCGGACGGTAATAGCCCATCACCCGCGTCCAGATTTCGCACGGCTGGCGTTCCGAGTTTTCGAGAGTTATTTCTTCGAGGTTGCCACCCTCATCGGCCACTTTGCGGCGCTTTTCGGCCTTCAGCTCTGCGTCACACTTCGGGCAGAACGGCTGCTCGCCCGAAATGTAGCCGTGTTTGGGACAGATGGAGAAAGTCGGCGTGATGGTCAGGTAGGGGATGCGGAACTGCTGCAAACAGCGCCGCACGAGGTTCTTGCAGGCCTCCGCACTCGAAAGCTCCTCCGGCATATACAGGTGAAAAACCGTGCCGCCGGTATAAAGCCCCTGGAGCTGTTCCTGGTGCTGCAACGCCTCGAAGGGATCGTCGGTGTAGCCCACCGGAAGCTGCGTGGAGTTGGTGTAATACGGCGCGTCTTCAGAGCCTGACTGGGCGATGTCGGGGAAGCGCTTTTTGTCTTCACGGGCAAACCGGTATGTCGCGCTTTCGGCGGGCGTCGCCTCCAGGTTATATAGATTTCCCGTCTCTTTTTGATATTCCACGAGCTTTGCACGCATGTGCTCCAGAAGCTCCACCGCGAACTGCCGGCCGCGGGGATCGGCGATATCATATTCGCCGCCGGAGAAGTTTTCGACACATTCGTTGACACCGTTGATGCCGATGGTGCTGAAGTGATTGCCGAGGCTGCCCAGGTACCTGAATGTATATGGAAGCAGGCCGTTTTTGATGATCCGGTCCACGGTCTTGCGCTTGATCTCCAGGGAGGTCTTCGCCATGTCCATAAGATCGTCAAGTCGGCGGTAGAGCTCCTCGCGGTTTCCTGCGGCGAGGTGACCCAGTCGTGCGCAGTTGATCGTCACGACCCCGAGTGATCCGGTCTGCTCGGCGGATCCAAACAAACCGTTGCCGCGCTTCAGAAGCTCCTGCAGATCAAGCTGCAGGCGGCAGCACATGGACCGCACCATCCCCGGGTGCAGATCGGAGTTCAGGAAGTTCTGGAAATACGGGGTCCCGTATTTCGCGGTCATCGCAAAAAGCCGCCGGGCGTTTTCCGTATCCCACTGGAAATCTTTGGTGATATTGTACGTGGGGATGGGGAAGGTGAAGATGCGGTTACGCCGGTCGCCCTTCGTCATTACTTCCAAAAAGGCCCGGTTGATCATATCCATCTCGTCCTGCAGCTCGCCGTAGGTGAAGTTTACTGCCTGGCCCCCGACCATGGGCGCCTCATTGGCGAGGTCTTCCGGGCAGGTCCAGTCCAGCGTGATATTGGTAAACGGCGTCTGCGTACCCCAGCGGGAGGGGACGTTGAGGTTATAGACAAACTCCTGCACGTGCTGTAGCACCTGTTCGTAAGAGAGATCGTCGGCGCGGACGAAGGGCGCAAGGTATGTATCAAAGGAGCTGAACGCCTGCGCACCCGCCCACTCGTTCTGCAGCGTGCCCAGGAAATTGACCATCTGCCCCACGGCGCTGCTGAGGTGCTTCGGAGGTGCGGCCTCCACCTTTCCGGGAACGCCGTTGAAGCCAGTGGTCAAAAGATTGCGCAGCGACCATCCCGCACAATACCCCGACAGCATATCGAGATCGTGGATGTGCAGATCGCCGTTGCGGTGCGCCTCGCCGATATTCTCGGGATACACTTCTGACAGCCAGTAATTGGCGGTGACTTTTCCGGCGACATTGAGGATCAGCCCGCCCAGAGAATAGCCCTGGTTGGCATTGGCGCGGACTCGCCAGTCGGCCTCTTCAAGATACTCGTTGACCGTGCCGATGGCATCAACCAGGACCTTTTCATCATCACGCATCCGCCGGCGCCGGTCGCGATAGACGATGTAGCTGCGCGCCGTTTCCATGTAATCGGCATTGATGAGGGTCTGTTCGACGATGTCCTGGATATCTTCGACGTGGGGGGCATCGTCCCAGGCGCGATACTGAATCACTTTGAGCACGCGAGCGGTGAGCTCATCAGCTTCCTCTTCGCCAAACTCTTCTGTGGCCTTCCCGGCCTGCAGGATAGCCTGCTTGATGCGGGAGCTGTCGAATGGGACACGGGAACCGTCGCGCTTGATGACCTCGGGGATCTGAAGTGCCGCCGTGGCAGTCATTACAAAAACTCACCCTCCGCGAACTCTGATAGACGAACCGGTGCTGTGGTGATTTCTGCGATGTATGCTGTGTCTGCGAACGTTGCTGGAATGTATTATGTTTTCAGTCGCGCCCTTGCATACCGTGGCCGGAGACTGCGGGGAGGAGGCCGCTGGCCGAGTGTCGCTTTCATTCGACTGCCAGACCCCAGTACTTCTCCCGCGAAAAGTACCGACGACGATGACATCTTCCGATGCCGCCCGTGGCAGGTCTTCGGACTCGTGGGCCTGTGTGCCTACTTGCCGCTGCTTCCCGGCAGAGCCAGTGCATAAACGCGGCGTTCGTTCCCACTCACCGCTGCGGGGCAGTTCCGGAGTCTCACCGGATTCCCTTCAAAAGCAACAAACCCCTCAGTACAGACGGGGCTGTGCCACCGCGGGCATTTGCATTATATAGAGAGGGTTGACGGGCTGTCAACGAATTAGTTATGAAGATTTGTGCAACATTTCAAAAGGAATCTTGCTAACCGCTGTACAGTTTTTGGGCGTTTCCGACAGCCTTCCAGCGCCCGAAACTATACAGATATATGCAACGATGCCACATACAGATAAAGCCAGGGTGTTACGGGATTATTCACCAGCGGCGTGGAATAGGTCTCGGGCTGGAAGCTGAAAACGTTGTACGACTCGTTTTCACCTGCCCGCCATACACGACCATGGCGGCGAGGCCGAGCCACGGGGAGTTTTGTGGTGTTGGTGTGTCCAAAACTCCAAAGGCTCTCTGAGCCACGGGTGTTTGGGAGGTATCATCAGATTTATGACGCTAAACATATACCGACGTTTCCACCCTGGATTTGGACGAACGAGGCAATCCAGGGCCGCACCACGGGACCTTTTTTATGGCTCAGTAGTGCAGAGATACGCACGACATCCGCCAGATACACTGCGTTTGGCCTTGTGCCTCTATCAATGCTATAATACGCCGACAGAATCCCGAACTGCCGCGTGGATTTCCGATGCGGTGGAAGAAATTCTCAAAGAAACGAAGGCCCGTGGTTGCAGCCGTCGAACTTTATCATTAACACACGTCTTTGACACTTCCGGCGTGCTGCGATATTTTCAGATCACAACGACCGCGGGCGCAAACCCACAGCCAAAAGGACGTCAAAAATGCGTGGCCTAGCGATCAAGCGCACAATCGTCACGTCACTTCTCATATCAATATTGCTCATTCCTGCCATCGGATGGTGCTCGGACGAGCTCAAGAAACCCTCACGGACAATGTTCGAGGCCGTTCCGCGATTCGGGGCGAAGCTTTTCACCGGTGCAAAAGCGCCCTCGGTCACGGACGGGGAAGTCGCCAGCACAGGGGCGCCCGTTCCCGCCGGATACGTTCTGGGCCCTGCGGATGCGCTGACACTGGAGGTGTGGGCACGGGATTTCAAGCATATTGACGAAGAGCTTGTCGTCAGCCCGGACGGGAAAGTGACCCTCCCGCAGCTCGGAAAGTTCTCAGTCAGCGGCCGGTCCCTGCAGGACGTCCGGGAGACCCTGCGATCACGATATGGCAATGTGTTCACCGAGCCGGATGTGGTGCTGGAGGTATCAGCACAGCGCACCGTTGAGATATATGTGACCGGCGATGTGGTGAAGCCGGGGAAATACCGGCTGTCAGGCATGGCAACAGTGCTGCGGGCGCTGTACGAAGCCGGCGGCCCCTCGGAGATCGGATCATATCGAGAGATTCGGCTGCTGCGGCCCGGGCGGCAGGATGAGACAATTGACCTGTACGAGTACCTCCTGCACGGTCGGGGAAATGTGGACATGCTGCTGAATTCCGGTGACACCATTTTCGTCCCTCCGCTGCAGACAGAGGCGGCAGTGCAAGGAGCCGTTCGCCGTCCCGCGCGTTACGAGCTGAATGCGGGAGCCACCATTGAGACACTGATCAGGATGGCGGGAGGGTTGCAATCCACGGCGTACGGCCCGGTGGTGCAGTTGTGGCGCACCGCCGACCGCAGGGAATGGATACTGCAGACCGTTGACGCAGCCGATCCCGAAAGCCCGGACCTGGATGTCCCCGTCAGAGACGGCGATATGCTCGTCGTTGAAGAGATACTGCCCGGCGGTGACAACGTCGCCAAAGTCTATGGTGCCGTCAAGCGTCCCGGATACTACCCTGTCCACGCAGAAACCACCGTCGGTTCGCTGCTGAGGGCTGCAGAAGGTCTCTCAGGTGATGCCCACATGGAGCAGGGCGTGCTCACGCGGCTTGATGATCAGCGGCACGTACAAATGACCACTTTTGATGTCCGGAAGCAGTATTACGGCGACGAGGAAGCACAGATCCCCGTCAGGCCGAAGGACTGGGTGCGTATCTTCTATCAGGATGAGGTGGAGCCCGATCAGATCGTGCAGGTCCAGGGTGCGGTGAAGAATCCTGATACGTACGAGTGGATGGAGAACATGCGGGTCAGCGACCTGGTGATGCAGGCCGGTGGCCTCGTCCCCAACGCACACACCGACCGCGCCAATCTGCTGCGGCTCACACCGGCGCAGAGCTACGAAATGGTGCCTGTAAATCTGTACGCGGCGCTTGGTGGCGATACCGATGCGGATATTGTCCTCAAGCGCGGCGACATCCTGCAGGTGAAGCTGCAGGAGGAGGCCGGTGAGGCGGCGACGGTCCATGTTGCCGGCTTCGTCCGCGATCCGGGCGACTACACGCGGTATGAGGGGATGCGGGTGTCGGATCTTATCTTCGAAGCAGGCGGCCTTAAACCGGGCGCCGGCCCGACTGTTGAGGTCATCCCGGGGCGCTACGAAGGTCGCCCCGACACGCGGAAGCTGACACTGCGGGGCGGCCCCGGCGACTATGACGTCAGCCCGGATATGACGCTGGGTGATGATGACACCGTCGCGGTGGCCGGCCGGGGTGATTTCAGCGCCAAAGCCAACCTTATCTCCGTCGAAGGTCAGGTCAAACACCCAGGAGCCTATGCGATTAAGAGTGCACCGAGCGGGCGGGATTACACCGTCTATGACCTGCTGCAGGAAGCCGGGGGGCTGCTGGAGGATGCCAACAAAAGCGGCCTGGTCGTCTATCGCCTCCGCGACATATCTATCGCAAAGGCCCAGTCAGAAGACCTCGAACGCGTTCTTTCCTCCGTCAATCGCGAGACACGGCAAAAGCCCTTCCAGGTTGACGAAGACGAAAAGCAGCAGGCGATGGGAGCCACTGTCGCCGGAAGCATCCAGTCGGTCCTCAGCACCGACAGCTCCGTCAATATCGTCCTGCCGCCACACCCGGTGAAAGAATCCGACTGGGTGACGGCGATCCCGGTTGACGGCCAGAAGCTTCTGGACACGAAGGGCGAATCCGGCGATCTTGCCCTCAGCCCGGGGGACACAGTTTATGTTCCCCGCATCGTCAACACCGTGACGATTCTTGGAGCCGTCCCGCGTTCCGGTGCTGTCCCGTACGTGGAGGGGGCCACCTGTGGTGATTATCTGGATGAATCCGGCGGCCTGCGCGAGGATGCCGCCGCTGAACGGATGATCGTTGTCCACGCCAACGGTGCAGCGGCGCCGGTGGGCAGATCCGCCGCAGTTGAGCCGGGTGATGTGATCGTAGTCCCAACCAAGCACATCGTGCGCACCGTGCGTACAGAGGGCAAGTGGGAGCAGTGGCTGAAGGGTATGGTCGGCCTGATCACTGCGGCCCTGGTGTTTTAGATGCTACCCAACAACCTACAGATGATGGCAACAGCCGTGCCAATACAGGTGGGTGTCGTACCCGATGCGTAGTAGAGGCACGTTCAATATATCCGAGAATCTGGCAATCTGGCACGTGGTGGTTATCGCGGTCGCAGGCTCGGTGCTCGCGGGATTGCTGATAGCGTTTCTGTGGCCCAGCACCTACAGGGCCTACAGCTCCTTTCTGCTGCCGGACAACCAGCTGAACACTGCCTCCGGCGGCCAGGGCGTCAATATAGCGCCGGCCGACCCCCAGCACAAGCAGGATCGCCTCTGGACGATCATCACCAGCCGCGCACTTCGAAGAAAGCTCGTGCAAAAACACGACCTGGACGAGAAGTTCGGAATGGATATCGGTCCTGCGGTGGACCTGCTCCAGCATCTCACAGAGGTCGAAACCATCGGCGGCGGTGGGCTAAAAGTCACTGTAACTG
>JBKHJK010000057.1:0-8586 GCA_046538215.1 Armatimonadota bacterium | reverse complement strand
GAGGAGAACAGCGCAGCCTATCGCGAAGTATATCAACGCTACAGGGACACCTGCGAGCGGATGTACGGCGACTGATCCGCTTATGACTGTTACGGAGGTAGCGCAATGGAAACACTCGGTGTTGGCATTATCGGCTTCGGCTTCATCGGCAAGGTTCACAACTACGGATACAAAAACATCCCCCTGTATTACAATCCCGCTCCCGTACACACGCGGATGGTGGGTGTCGCCACCTCCCGGATGGAAACAGCGCGGCGAGCGGTCGAGCAGGGCGGCTTCGAGTACGGCACCGATGACTGGACGGAGCTTATCGAAGACGAGGACATTGACATCATCAACATCTGCTCCCCCAACTCGCTGCACGGCGACCAGCTTGTGGCGGCGATGGAGGCAGAAAAGCACATCTACTGTGATAAGCCCCTGTTGGTCGGTGAAGAGGACGCACGGCGTGTCTCCGAGGCGCTGAAGAACTGGGATAAAACCGGGCAAATGACCCTGCAGTACCGCTTCTATCCGGCGACCCTGCGAGCGAAGCAGCTCATCGAAGACGGATTTTTGGGCGAGGTCGCCAACTTCCGCGCCTCCTACCTGCACGCCAGCAACATTGACCCCGACAAGCCGATGGGCTGGAAGCAGCTCAAATCGGAGGGTGGCGGAGTGCTTCAGGACCTCGGCTCACACGTGCTGGACCTGATGGATCATCTCATCGGTCCCTTCAACAGCGTGCTGGCGGACAAGCATATCCTGTTCGAAAAGCGCCCGAATAAGTCGGGTGACATCGTTCCCGTCGAGGCCGAGGACCATGTGAATTTGATGATCCGAATGCCGAACGGAGCTCCGGGATTCATCGAGGCCTCCAAAATCGCCACCGGCACCGAGGACGAGCTGCGGTTTGAAATCCACGGAACAAAAGGGGCCCTGCGGTTTAATCTTATGAACCCCAACTACCTTGAGGCGTACGACCTCCGCGAGGAGGGGGAGCCGATTGGCGGGCAGCGCGGGTGGCGGCAGATTGCAACCGTCAGCCGCTATGAGGAGCCGGCGGGCTTCCCCGGCCCGAAATTCACCGTCGGCTGGATCCGCGGACACATGCACTGTTTGTACAGCTTCCTGGAGGCCCTGGCCGGCGGCACAGAGCCTGAGCCCTCACTGCACCGCGGCCTGAGGCTCCGTGAAATGCTGGCCGCCGCCGACACATCCGCCGAAACCGAATCCTGGCAAAGCTTCTAACGGGAGGACTTCCCATGTCACTGCGATTCCGAGACCAGACATCACCACAAATTGCACAGGCTACTGAAGATAACACGCTCCTGATCCTGCCGATCGGCACCACCGAAGAGCACGGCGCTCACCTGCCCGTGGACACCGATGCCCGGATCGCTGAGGCGTACGGCGAGAAGCTGGGGGCCGAGCTTGACCGCGATATACCCGTGCTTGTGATGGACACCATCCGCTACGGCTACTCCATGCAGATCATGGAGCAGTGGCCGGGGACGATCCGCGTGCAGACGCGGCACTTCATGGATTACGTCTTCGACATCTGCAAATCAGTGCTGGACATGGGCTTTCAGAAGCTCTGCCTGCTCGATTGCCACGGCCATCATACCGGCGCACTGAGCGTGGTATCCCGCGAGCTGTGTGACGCCTGTGGTGTCGCTATCGCCTCCATTAGCCCCGCGCGCCTGTCGGCGGAGGCATTCAACGAGGTGCGAAGCTCCGACCGGGGCGGCTCCATCCACGGCGGCGAGTGGGAAACCTCCGTCCTGCTGTATATCAGCCCCGAAGTGGTGGATATGGACAAAGCCACCGACGAGGACATCATGCGCTACCACTCGGAATTCATCAGTGGCGATAACTTTCTGGGCTCCAAGAAGGCAGGCTGGTCCACGTGGTACATCCAGCCCTCAAAGACCGGTATCTACGGAGATCCCACGGTGGCCAACGGACAGGTCGGCGAAATATGCCTTGCCGCCGCGGTCCATAAGGGCGCCGAGTTCCTGCGGGAATACTACTCCCACCGCCCCGCGCAATAGCGACCATTGACAGGCGGCAGGTCGTCAGATCGAAAGGCCGGGGCGGCAAACTGGACCCAATCTGTCACCGACGTCCTGTGAAGCAGTGCCCAAGACTGCACGGCTAAAACAGCGATTACGAGATATGAGAGCGGGGGTGTGTTTTCCATGAGACAGGCGCTGGCACTGCTGGCGGCAGTTGCTTTTCTTATCACGGCCATCTGTGGAGTGTGCGCACAGGTGGCTGATGATCCCGACCTGGTCTATCCACAGGGGCACAAGTTCCCGCTGGGACTTTACTCCATCAGCAGCGCCGAAGACCTGCAGGTGGCGGGCGAGGCCGGCTGGAACATCGCCCAGACGTACAACATGAAGGAGAACTTTCTGCAGACGGTTGCCGGGGTCGAGGGCTGGCACGCACTCGCACACCTGCGCGGCCGCACCACCGATCCGCTGCCGCAAAAGGCGGATGATGACGAAGACGCAGCAGCCGATACCAGGGGAACCGCCGCGAATACGGAAGAAGCCGGTGAAACGGGAGCGCGCATTGAGGACACCGAACGGCCGCAGACAAAGGAAGAAGCCGGGGCGGATATCCAGAGGCTGGCCGCTCACAACGTGGTCGCCTGGTGGGACTTTCCTGAGGAGCTGCGGTACTGGAAAGAGCCCGAATACGATCTCGTGAAAAATCTCAGCGCCTGGACGCGGGAGTTCGACCCCAAAAAGCGCCCCAATTACATGTACCAGCCGGGGCATTCCAGCGCCGAACGCGTCGCGAAATATGTGCCCTATCTCGATATCATCGGCGTGGGCACTTACACCGAATACAGCCACCAGCCGCGGGCATGGGTGCGGTGGCGGATTGAGGAGACCATCCGCGGGATCAAGCTGGCGGGGCATGAGATCGGGCCTGATTACCTCAACGGCGAGCGCGTCCCCATCGGCCTGCCGATGCTCTTCTACAGCAGTGACGACCGGTTCGATGTCATCACCCCCGCCGAAGCCTATCACGACTTCTGGTCATGCATCGCCTCGGGCGCGAAGGGCATTTTCGTTTTCTCATACTGGCACAAGCGGGACCTGGGGATCCTCCAAAAAACCTGGGAGCGCGGGTATATGCGGGCGGCCGAGCAGCTCACCGGCGGTGACCTCGACCAGGCGATCCTGTTTGGCGACGATTACCCCCTCGATGTCGAGATCACCGAGGGCTCGCCCCGGACGGTAACCTTCCGCCCCTACGGTGTGGATGAGGACATTTCATTTCCGTCTGTCAATGTGCTGGCAAAGCGCTACGAGGGGACTCTTTATATCATCACCGTCAGTTCGCGGGAGCGCCCGGTGAGTGCGCGCATCTCGGGGCTTCCCGAGGGGATTGAGGAGCTGCGCGTACTCTTTGAGGATCGCTCCGAAGAGCACGGCGGCAACACCGTGCCTGTCAATGGCGGGGTGTTTGAAGATTCCTACCCGCACCTGACCGTCCACATTTACAAAGCACCCATGACCTGAGGCGATAGACAACACACGGCCCGACGCCGGGGAGAGGAATAAAGAACTATAGCACCCCACGAGACCCCACAACACAACACCACACCCGGCTATTACCTGAGCCTGCTGGGCGGACTTGAAGATATCGTACGCAACGAGCTTTCCCAAAAGGCTCCCGGGCATGAAGTCACCTCCGAGCGCTGGGGGCGTCTATTCCTGCAATATCCCGGCGACCCCCGCAATCTCACCAGCCTCCGCAGCATCGAGAATGTTTTCGCATATATCGCACAGATGTCGAGCGTTGATCCGACACAGGCCGGTCTTGAGCAGGTTGAGGACTTCGTCGCCGACGTGCACCTGCAGCCGGCGCTGCAGCGATGGGAGACGCTACACGGCACGGCTGATCACCCCACCTTCCGCGTGACCGGCTCCCGGCGCGGTGATCAGGACTATACCTCCCAGGACCTCGCCGCCGCCGTCGGCTCCGGCATCCAGCGCCAGCAGAACTGGGAGGTGGATCTGGAGGCTTTTGATCTCGAGTTCGTTGCGGAGTTGCGGCAGGATGACTGTGTCTTTGGACTGCGCATGACGCCGGAGGCCCTGCACCACCGCTCGCGTGTCGTCCATGGTCTCGCCTCCCTCAATCCCACAGCCGCCTACGCGATGGCGGTAATGTCAGCGCCGGAGGCCGGGCAGGTGGTACTGGACCCGATGTGCGGGACGGGAACCATCCTGATTGAGCGTGCGGCACTGTGTCCCGCCACCATCATCGGCTCGGATTACTTCGGCAAGCCCGTGCAGGCGGCGCGGCAGAACATATCGGCGGCGGATGTCCGGGCCTTCGTGGTCCGCGCCGATGCCCGGAAGCTGTGCTACGCCGATGAGAACATTGACCGGGTGATCTGCAACCTGCCGTGGGGTCGTCGCGTGCTTTCTGAAGACAGTGTGGAGCAGCTGTATCGCGAATTCTTCCCGGAGATGGCCCGGGCGCTCAAACCCGGAGGCCGCGCGGTGCTTTTGACCATGCAAAAGGGCCTCACAGAGCGCGTCATCGCCCAAAACGAGCCGCTGGAGGTCCTCCATAAGCGCGTGATCAGCCTCGGTGGCCTGAACCCCTGGATATACCTCCTGCACAAGCAATCATCAGCATCGTGAAGGAAACCGCGCCCGGTGCCGTGAAATACTCTCTGGCCGTCCATTCCATGTGATCCCAAAGGAAGATCCAAAAATGTCAGATAAAAGAGCGCCCGCCACAGCGGATGCTATCAGCCGCTTTCCGACCATTATTCCAGAACCACAGCACATCGAATACTTCGCAGGCGGTGTGCAAAAGCCCGGATGTGCGGATATCGCCTCCCTGGACCTCCCGGGCGACGCCGAAGAGGCCGCAAAGACCCTCGCAGACACCCTCGACACCGTCGGCTACACTCTCCAGTGGTCGGTGAACGATGACTTCGACCGCACCGAAATTCCCGATGACCGCCTCGACGAGGGCTACGAACTGACGATTGACACCCACGAGGCCTCCATCACCTCTCGCACATCTGATGGCCTGCGGTGGGGGGTGCGGACCCTGGTGGAGATCCTCAAGCGCTTTCCGTCCAGCGGCTCTATCCCCGTGGCGACCATCACCGACTGGCCGTCCCTGACAACACGCGGTGTTTTCATCGAGGACAAGTGGGGTACCGACCTGATGGAGCTCGATGACTTCAAGGACCTGATTGATTATCTCGCCGAGCGGAAGATGAACAACCTCGGTATTGGCCTGTACGGCTGCTGGTGTGTGCAGTACGACGGCGGTATCACCGAATGGGTGAATGTCCCGGTCCCCGGTCACCCGGAAATCAAGCGTGAATGGACAATCCGGTGGTATTCGCCGAGTGACGGTGAGGAGAAAGAAATCACCTACCTTCCCCGCATCTTCGAGGAGGACTTCTTCGGCGAGGTCGTCGCCTACGGCCAGCAAAAGGGCGTTGAGGTCATCCCGTACGTCAACAGCCTCGGGCACAACACCCTGATTCCGCGGCTGATCCCGGAGTTTGCCGCGAAGGACGAGGACGGCAATCCCGAGGAGTTCGGCTACTGTCTGAGCAATCCCGACCTGGTGCAATTCGTCAAAGACTGGTACCAGCAGATTTACGAGACCTATCTGAAGCCCAACGATGTCCATACCTTTCACATCCAGCTTGATGAGGTTGGCCAGAAGTTCTGCCGCTGCGAAAAATGCAGCGAGAAGCCGATGGAGCAGCAGTTCCAGGACTGGGCCATCACCCTCGCCAAACACCTCGTCTCCGTGGGTGTCGAAAATGTCGTCATCTACAATGACCAGTTCACCCGCCACATGGAGGCGTGGGATGAGGCGTTCGTGCAGCGCCTGGCGGATGAAGGCCTCATTGACCATGTCATCATTGACTGGTGGGGATATGGCAACGACGACCCGCATCCCGACGCCGATCCCAAGCACGGCTACGGTGTTCGGAGCTGGGTGAAGCCGATGACGTGTTACTACGCCTGGTCGAAATGGGATCCCCGGCAGCGCAATATCGAGAAGATGGTGCTCCGTGCGGCGGGCGACCGGGCGGAGGGCGCTGCATCGTATTCCGTTTTCGATCCCGCGTGGGGGCTGGAGTATGACGCGCTGGCCGAATATTCGTGGAACATGCGCGGCCCCGGCCCCATCCGGAATTTCGAGCGCAAATGGGCGCAGGTGCGGGCCGATGGCGATACGCTGGAAGCCCGCAGGCTTCTCGATCGCTGTGCGGTCACGCCTGCCTTCGGGCTGCTGTGGTATTACACATACACCTACAACCGCCCGAATAAACCATGGCCCCGTGAATACCCGAAAGAGCCGCTGCAGGAGCTTGGCGATAAGCTCGACCAGCTCCAGTTCCTCGCCGACGCTGGCAAACGTGTACAGAGCCTCCTCGAGGGCCGCACCGGGCCGATGAGCCTGGGAATGGCCGCCGAAGGAGCCCGTATCGAATCCCATGGCGTGGCATTCCTCGCCATGATGGAGGCCTGGCAGGCGGCCCACGGCACCGCTGAGGGATATGTGGACGCCCAGTCCATCGCCCAAAGCGTCAATGAAGCACGCACATGCGTGGAGAAGACGATGCTCGTCATCGAGAATAACAAGCCGCACTACTGGGTGCCATCCTGTTTACGGGATATGTCCGTGATATGGGAATATCTTGGCCTTCTGTCCGGGCAGTTGACAGAGGTGGCCGGCGGGCAGCGCGAATGGAATGACATTGACTGGTTTATCGAGGCGAATATCGCCCAGCGGGAGCGGTGATAGCTGGAGGGTAATAGAAAACGATGCAAATGCGGATTTTTACGGGCGACAGCAACCGGGCCATCCGGAGCGGGTGTGATCACCGGGGTGAGAACCGGATATTTGAGTGATGACCGGGCCAGGAATTGACAGAAACGACCTGCACTGAATACACTTAGGGGGACTTTGCAGAATATCCCCGGGGTTTATGAAGGATCCGGATGGCTGAAAATACTCCGCAGGAACACCGGGAACCAGTGGCCGAATCTGGCGCTGGTTCTACGAGTCGTGGCTTTTGTATCGGCTGCACCCTCGCAACAGTGGTGCTGACGGTATTGTTTGCTGTCGTCCTTGCAATGCTGTTTTCGTCCCACGAGGAGGTCATCGCCCGGGGCAAGCGGATCCTGCAGGGGCAGGACACGGTCGAGCAGGTTGATGACACCATCATGACCGCGCGGGAAAAGATGTTGCGGGGCATGAAGCCGACGGTCACCCTCGAGCTGACCGACGCGGACTTGAACGCCTACATCGAAGAACACCCGCAAGACATCGAACTGCCCTCCGGCCTGGAAGATCCGAAAGTCGCCTTCAGGGAGGGGTTCGTGCAGGCGAGTGTGCGGACGAAGATACTCTTTGTCCCCACCCGCGTTCGTGCGAACCTTATGCCGGAAATCGTGGACGGAAAGCTCGTGCTGCACGTTGACAAAATCATCGCCGGGAAGATCAGCGCTCCCGGAGCGATTAGAAAATCCGTGGAGAAACTCGCCACCGGCACGCTCAACGAGGCGCTTCAGGCCAACAGGATGGACATCAAATCGGTCGAGGTCACGGAGGGTCTGATCCGCGTCGAGGCACTGCTCAAGCCAAACGAGGAGCAGGGCGAGACCGATGGAGAAAAGCAGTAGGCGGCAGCACCGTATGATGTCTGATTTCATGTCTGATTGACCGGGCGAGAGCGATGAGACCGAGCCAGACTCGAAGGCAACTCGTGCGATACCCATTTTGTGCAGCGACATTATGTGCAACAGCCGCTTTGCTGTATTGTGCCGCACTGCTCGCACAGCCACCGGCATATAATGCACCGGAAGAACGCTACCAGTGGCTCTTTCGCGCCCTGGAGCCGACGGTCATCGTCGAGATTACAGAGGCGAAGCTGAACCAGGTTATCCGCGAGCATCCCGAACAGCTTGAGATTCCGCAAAGCTATGAGGACCCGCGGGTTGAGTTCAGCCCCGGGATCGTCGAGGTCAGTGCACGAACAAAGTTTCTGTTCATCGTTTCCCGGGTGCGGGTGCAGATGGTTCCGAGAATACGAGACGGGCGCCTGCGGCTTGTGGTCAGCAAAGTGCACGCAGGAAGAATCCAGATGCCGGCCACGCTGTATCGGGGTGTCGCCGAGATGGTCGAAAATCCGATCAATACGTGGCTCGACCAGAGCGATGTGCGGCTGGCGAGAATTGAGATCAGCGATCGCATCGTCAGGGCGACGGCGCGGGTTTATTCGAGTCATATACCAAAAACACCCGGCGTTGCTGCAGCATCTGGCGACAGCGGAAGATAACGGGGAGAAAACGTATTCATGCGAGTCATCATGGTGATGTTCGACACATTAAACCGGCGCTTTTTGCCGCCGTACGGGTGTGACTGGATTCACGCGCCGAACTTCCAGCGCCTGGCCGAGCGCACCGTGACCTTCTCCAACGCCTTCGTCGGCAGTATGCCCTGCATGCCCGCACGCCGGGAGATCCATACGGGCCGCTACAACTTCCTGCACCGCGCGTGGGGGCCGCTGGAGCCGTTCGACGACTCCATGCC
>JBKHJK010000056.1:0-8665 GCA_046538215.1 Armatimonadota bacterium | reverse complement strand
CTTCATGTTCCTGTCGCGCGGCTATTTCCAATCCATGATGGCGTATCAGATAGAATCCTCAAAAATAGCCAGTGAGGCGCGCATCAAACAGCGGGCGATGACAAAGTGGATGATTGCGGCACTTATTCTGGGAATGGCGGGAGCTTATTTCGTTCACTTGAAGGCCTACTACGCCCACGGCGCGAATATAATAGATGGTGGAACGACCGAGGGCGGCTATCGGGTCCGTCTCGCGCGTGACGAGTACATGGAAGTCAGCAGCTGCATGGACAGTCACGCCGCGCCGGACTACAACCGCACAGCAGCGGCAGTCGCAGGCGCAGCCATTACGGCCATTCTGATCGGCCTGCGATCTGTGTTTCTGCGCTTTCCGTTGCACCCGCTTGGATTCGCCATGGTCACAAGTTACGGCCCACCGCTTTGGGGACCATTTTTCCTGGTGTGGGCGATAAAGACAATAGTGTTACGGGTCGGCGGTATGCGGCTATATCGCCAACTGATACCGTTTTTCATAGGTATCGTTCTGGGACATTTCTTCACCGCAGGTCTGGTGTGGGGCTGGTTGAGCCTGTACAATGAAATGTACCGCCGCTACTCCGTCCATTTCGGCTGATTTGACGCCATGCTGATATATGATATAACAAAAGACTGACCGAGCCTTCCGTTCAGTCGTTTGAGGAGAGATCCACATGCAGATCTGGAAACACCGCGCGGCCTGCGCATATATCGCCAGCATCACTGTCATGGTGGCGATCATCCTGCTGACAGTCACTCCGGTCGTGGCCGCCAATAATTACGAGAAGATCACGGCCAATCTCAATATGGATCGGGTCAAAAACGACCTGCAGGATATGGCCGATCTCGAAAGCCGCGTATCCGGGTATCCGGGCAACCACCAGGCAGCCGACATGATCAGACAGAAGTTTGAAGACCTGGGGTTGCAGACCATGGTACAGGAATTCAATGTGCCTACACCACGCGACTACGGCAGCTTCCTGGAAATTGGCGACAGCAGCTACGAGTTGAAGGCGCTGTGGCCCAACCTCTGCCGCACCAGTCAGGTGGATAGGGACGGTCTCACCGGTCCCGTCATCTATGTCGGTGACGGCAGACTCTCTGATTTCAACGGCCTGGACGTTCAGGACGCAATTGTTCTTATGAACTTCAACACCCAGCAGAACTGGTTGAACGTGCCACTCTTGGGAGCCAGCGCCGTGGTGTTCATCGAACCTCTCAATACCACTCGCGGCGAGGCAGAAATGAAGATGGTTCAGGTTCCCATTGACGTTCCACGATTCTATATCGGTGGGGACGATGCTGCTGAAGTCCGCGCCCGCATCGCCCAGAGTGACGTGCAAGGGCGCATCGCCTACGATGAGCCGATGCGGTGGCAGAATGAGACGAACCGCAACATCATCGGCTTTTTGGAGGGCAGTGATCCGCAGCTTTCCAAAAAAGCGATCATTCTGCAGGCGCATTACGACTCCATTTCAGTTGTCCCCAGCCAGGCTCCCGGTGCGTCGAATGCGTGTGGGATGGCTGCTCTACTGGAGATGGCCCGGATGTTTGCAGATAACCCGCCGAAGCGCAGTGTCATCTTTCTGGCTTCCAGCGGTCATTATCAGGCGCTGAGTGGCACCCGCGAGTTCGTCAACCTCTGGGGTAAGGAGCCGCGCAAGGACCGGTTCCGTGAACAACGCCTCGATGAGCTCAAACGCGAGCTTGCTGAGCTGCAGCGACAGCATGAGAACACCGAAGAGGGGCTGGCGAAGGCCGAGGAGCGCCTTCGGACCGCGACCGAGCAGGAGCTGCAGATCAAGCCCGCATCCGTTCTTGTCGGCCAGCTCGAACTGGACCCGGAAACTGCACGGGAGCGCATCGAACGCCTCGAACGAGACATCGAGCGCAAGAATAACGAAATTGCCATCTGGGAGCGCATGAACCAGTACGACGAAATCCAGATGTTCATCGGTCTGGACATCAGCACGCACAACAACAAGCTCGGCGCCTTCCAGGTGGGGTCGTACTACGAACAGGCACACCTGATGCGATTCTACTCTCCCGTCGGCAAGCGTCTTACTGAATGGGCTGAAGCCGCCGCATCTGCACTGGGTTATGAAACCAGCCAGGTGTTTGTGGACGGTATCAACCCCGTCAAAGGACGCGAATGGCATACATTCTTCCCCGGCAAGATTGCTTTTGACCATGAGATGATAATCCGGGGCGGACGTCCGGCATTCACTTTCACAACCGTGAACGACGCACGCACTCTAGCGGATACGCCCCTCGACAAGCCGGAGTACCTTCACATGGGTAATCTGCATACCCAGCTTCGTATGATGTCATGCCTGCTGACGGATTTCTGCAACTCCGAAAAACTCGAAGACGTGGCCCTCAAGCGCGTTCAGGCTCTGAAGAAAATGGATGATCTGGACGAGATCGAGGGGAACGTCCTGGAATTCCGACGCCGTGAGAGCTTCGTTCCCAACACGCCGGTCCCCGGCGCCCTCGTCCTTGTCAAAGGGACATCCCGGGTGATGATGGGGGTCCATACGACGGCGATGACGATGGCCAACGAGACCAGTGAATTCACTCTGCGCGGTGAAATGCAAAACCGGGCGGCAGTCCTGGAGGCGTACGACTTCTCACCCCGCGACGGGGATATCATCTACGCCCCCGACCTTGGTCCAGATGGTGAGAAGAAGTACCCGCGAGAGGTTTATGGCCGTGCCGGATTGAAGCGTCCGGTTGTCGTTTTCCGCTGTTCTCCCACCGACATCTATGACCTGGTTGACGAGCGGTATTTCCAGACGCTGCAGAAGCTGTTCGTGTATGACGCCAAGAACAACAGCGAGCCAATCTCTTTCGGCTACTCACTGCCGACGTTCAGCCAGCAGGCGGCAGAGTTCCCCTCTTACGTCGAGCCGTGTGCTGTGGTGTACTCACTGCCCGAGGTGGACCTGCAGATCACCATGGGCATGGGACTTCTGGGCGTGCGGATGATTCTGATCAATTCCACCGACGACGAGCCAACCGGCGAGGGCTTCCGGGCGGCCAGCACACCGGCGATTCCGATGACCTCGTTGCAGGCGGCCCGGGACATGTGGGGTATTGATGAATTTCGCATGAACAGGCTCGCGGCACGCGGTATCAAAAACGCACGGCTCAGTTCACTTCATGAGATGGCCAAAGAGTCGCTGGACCTCGCCGAATCAGCCATCAGGGAACAGAAGTATGACGAGGGTATTGCGGCAGCTCGCCATGCGTGGGGCTATGAGTCCCGTGCGTACCCGGACGTTCAGCGAACCTCGCTGGATGTTGTCAAGGGCGTCCTGTTTTACCTGGCGCTCCTGCTGCCCTTTGCGTACTTCGGCGAGCGACTGCTGATCGCCTCACGCACCGTCATCGGCATCATCGTCGGCACCGTCTCGATCTTTCTGGTTATCTTCTTCATCCTGGCGGCCGTTCACCCGGCCTTCCAGCTCACGGCCAACCCGCCGATTATTCTGCTGGCCTTTATCATCATGGCCCTGGCGGTGGTGGTTATCGCCATTGTGACGATGAAGTTCAACGAGCAGCTAAAGGCCATGAAACAGTCTCGCGGCGGGGTTCACGAGGCGGACGTGGGACGTCTTTCTGCGACGACGGCTGCCTTCAATCTGGGTATTGCCAATATGCGGCGCCGAAAGGTGCGAACATCACTGACGGCTGTCACCCTGATTCTGCTGGTCTTTACCGTCATCAGCTTTACCTCGGTGGTCGCCGGACTGCGGGTGAATGAGATCCCGCTTCCGTACGCACCGGCTTACGAGGGCGTCATGCTGCGCGATCGGTCATGGCTGTCGCTGGAGGCGCCGACTGCAGATATCATTGACAACGCTTTCGAACACGAGGCCATCGTTTCGCCGAGAGCGTGGTACACATCTCCACAGATTGATAAAGAACTGATGGTGGATGTGACCAACGCCGCCGATGTTTCCAAGCAATATACGATAAGCTGCATCCTGGGTCTGTCGCCGCAGGAAGAAGAGGTGATGGAGGTCAGGGACATGCTGGTGGCCGGGCGGTGGATCAAGCCCGGTGATTCCGAGACGTGTCTGCTGCCCACGAGCGTGGCGGACGCCCTCAACATCAGCCAGGACAACGTGGGGACTGCCGAGGTCAACATCTTCGGCAGCACCTACCGCGTCATCGGACTGATCAGTGAAGACGAGATGCGAACTCTTCGCGATCTTGACGGCGAGCCAATGATGCCGGTGAACTACGCGATGCTGCGGCCGGAAATTCTCAAGGAGCTGCAGCGGCAGGCCGAACAGCGCTCACAGCTTGGTGCCAGCAGTGCCGGATCGCTGCTGCAGGAATACAAGCACTTCGGACCTGAAAAGCTGGTCATTCTCCCCTACAGCCGGGTTCTGGAGCTTGGAGGCACCCTGCGATCCATCGCGGTCAGGTTTGATGACCCGTCCAAGGTGCTGGAAAACGTACAGAGGATGATGAAGCGGTTTGCCCTGTCACTTTACACCGGTTATGGGGAAGACACCTACCTATTCAGCTCGGTCGGTGTGACCTCACTGAGTGGCATGGAAAGCATCATCATTCCGGTCCTGATCGCCGCACTCATCGTTTTGAACACGATGCTCGGAGCGGTGCATGAGCGGACCCGCGAAATCGGTATTTACAGCTCTCTGGGGCTGGCACCCAGCCATATCGCCATGCTGTTTCTGGCAGAGGCCTCGGTGTTTGCCGTTCTCGGAGCGATTATGGGGTACCTCATCGGTCAGGTGTTGACGAAGATATTATATGCCACAGGAGGGACCCATGGACTTGAGTTGAACTATTCGTCCCTTGCCGCCGTTGCGGTGACTATTGTCTCCATGGCCGTGGTTATCCTGTCAACGCTGTATCCGAGCAAGAAGGCGTCAGAAATCGCCTCACCGGGCATTGAGCGGTCTTGGTCACTGCCCGATCCCGAGGGCGACATGATGAGAATCGTCCTTCCCTTCACAGTGACGGGACGCGACGCCTACGGTGTCTCCGCCTTCCTGTACGAGTTCTTCGGTGAATATGTGGGATATGCGGGCGGCGACTTCCTTGCCGAAAACGTGCGCCTGGAACCGGAGGAGACGGAACGTGGCGAGGGGATGGCGATCAAGCTGCGGATGTGGCTGGCTCCCTACGACCTCGGTGTCAGCCAGGACTTCAGCCTCTCCTGTGAGCCCACCGGCGACCGGGACATCTACGAAATTGTCCTGCGGCTTCAACGTCTGGCCGGTGACATCAACTCGTGGAAGAAGACGAATACGCTCTTCCTCGGCCAGATTCGCAAGCAGTTTTTGATCTGGCGCACTGTGCCACAGGGCGAAAAGGTCTCCTACGCCGAACAGGCCGACCGCATCCTCGCCGGCGAAGAGATCGAGGAAGAGGATCTCATCTGAGCAGATCGAATCCACCAACCCATCGAGCCACCACCCGCGCGGGTGGTGGCTTTTTTATTGAACACCTCCCCCCACGGCAGTAACAGCGAAAAGCAAAGTGCGATGGGGTCGCAAGCCGGAGGACAGCAGATGATGCTACGCAGTGTCATGAGACAAATAGGATGATATGTTTGTGCCACTGGTCATTGTCTCACTGACGATCTCCGGGCATCCAGGTTGGGACTGGATGACCGAGCGTCTGTCGTCGAGGCGTGTGCTACTCTCTTAGTTCGCAGCCGATGAGTTCGATGACAGTGACGCCCGGCCCGCTGAAGGTTGCGGTCTGGGAGAGGTTCGAACCGAGGTTTCGATGCTGGATGTTGCTGTCACTGACAGGATCCAGCCTGTGCTCTCTGACAGACTCTGGCCGGGTCAGCCCTACAGCGCGGAGAGAGATTTTCACCGGCTCTTTCGACCAGTTCACCACGAAAACATTGTGGGAGGATTTGGTGGTCACCGCCGCCAGAAGCAGCTCGGGCGAATACGGGATCATCGCCCGCATGCTTGAGCCGCGCGGGGCGTAGTCGTGCATCAAACACGCCGCCCCGTCCAGCACTCCGGGTGATCCATCGGTTTTCAAAAAGCCGCAGTCATCGTCAATGAGGCGCCGCCACAGCAGCTTGTCCACCCACCGCGCCGCACCCAATACTGAGGTGGCGAGGTATGCGGCGTCCCGGCCCTCCGCAAGCTTTTCAGCGCCCGGTCCGACCGGTGGCTCGGAGCGGCTGATGCCCCAATCGGTGATGAAAAGCTCGGGCTGCCCGGGAGCGGCCCCGATTGCTGAACGGATCGCCCGGTATCCACGCTGTTCGGCATCCCCACGGCTACCCTCCCGAGCCATCAGTGCAAGCATCTCCGGGGCGATGGAGGCGCCGATCTGCTGCTCGAGTGAATAGGAGGTGAAGTGCGGGTCCTGCGCGGATCGAGCGAACTCTTCTACCTCCGTGCGGGTGGGGGCAAAATACCGCGGTGCGCCCAGCCGCATGGTCGGGTCGGCCTTGCGGAGTCTGTCGGCTGCATCATTGAACCATTCAGGGAGAGCTTCAGGCATCCCGGATGAATCAGAACTCGGGGCGATGCACAGTTCGTAGTACGGCCGGTGCTCGGTGCCCCTCCGGACCTCGACGAGCTTGATGAAGTCTTCCACGCGGTCGTGATCAATATCGCCCGACCTTTCGCCGGGTCGTGCGTCCAGCGCGATCATCGGGCGGATGCCCAGGTCCAACAGCCAGTTCACGTTGCGATTAACCAGCGCCAGATCGTACGGCTCTTTCTTGGTGGCGTAATCCTGCAGCATGATTCGACCCACGCACGGGCCCAGCCGCGACGTATTTTCGCTGATTTTCTTCAGCCTCTGGCGGTCGGAGGCTGTTGCCGGGAGCGAACTGGAAAGGTTGAAGCCGATTTGTCCGAGCACACGTCCCAGGTCGCGCCCGAAATTGACGATAACAATTTCCTCTTTGGGGAGCTGTTGGGGTGTGTCCCGCGACTTTTCGGCCGGGACGACGCGGATATCATCCACATCAAACCGCAGTGCGTCCCACGTTCCCGTCTTCACGAACTGCAGGAGATAGACGTGGCGCAGCAGTCCCGGAGTGAGAACCTGGTCATCCTGTGTTTTGAAGCCAAAGAAGCGCAGCGTGACTTTGCGCCACTCATCATCGTTGATATCCAGCCTCTGGACGTAGCTGCGATCCTGCGGCGGCCCATCATCCCGTGGCACGGCGGCGCGCAGAATGACGTCAACCGTCTGATCCCTGCCGCGTCCCTGCACCCACATCTGCAGTGAGCCCGCTTCGGCATTGGCCCACGCGCCTCCATCAATCGGGATGCTCACACTGGCCCATGCTCCCCTGGCTGGCTGGAAATCGATGGTGGCCGCCTGTGCCCCTCCCCCCCGCGGCGGGGTATCGGTGGTGACATACATACCGCACAGCTCTGCAGCCTCGGAGGTTCCCGCAATCGTGCTGTCATTGGTGCGCCATTTGCCGACACCGTCCTCAAAGCCATCGAGCAATATGACGAGAGGCTCTGCGCCGGCCCACACAACCATCAGGGCGAGCGCAAAAATGAACACAAGGGCAAAAAGTCGCGCTCCAACGGCCCTCTGCCGCTTCTTCAACCGGGGGCAAGTCGCCCGCATGACGAGTTTCGCCTCCTCCATATCCGGACCGTCACTTCTGCTTCGGTGACTGTTTGCATATCAGGCTGCCGATATAGCCTGCTCCGAAGCCGTTGTCAATATTGACCACCGCCACGCCGCCGGCGCAGGAGTTGAGCATACCTAAAAGCGCGGCCACTCCTTCGAAGCTGGCGCCATACCCCACACTGGTCGGAACTGCGATAACGGGCGCAGGCACGAGGCCGCCGACGACGCTGGGCAGGGCTCCTTCCATCCCGGCGCACACGACGATCGCACCCGCCTCCTGCAGTGTATCCTGGTAGCTCAAAACGCGGTGCAAACCCGCTACCCCGACATCAAATATTTCTGTAAACGGCACTCCACCGGCCCGGGCGACCAGACTCGCCTGTCGCGCGACGGGAATGTCAGATGTTCCAGCAGAGACCACCACCAGGGGCCTCAGGCTTTCGTCGGGTTCCGGAATCTGTCCCACTGAAACCACGTGGGCCTGAGTGTCGTAGGCGACATCGTCGAAGCGCTCGGCCAGGACCGCGTATATCTCATCATCCGCCAGTGTCCCCAGCGCAACGGCCCCGGCCTCGACCATCTTCGCCGCGATATCCGCCACCTGTTCGGGGGCCTTGTTCTGGCAAAAGATCACTTCCGGCAGTCCGCGCCGTATGGTGCGGTGATGATCAATCTTTGCAAATCCGAGATCCTCAAACGGCAGGCTGCGAAGAGCCGCAACTGCCTCCTCCACATCGAGTTCGCCGCGTTTTAGGTCATCGAGCAAAGCCCGGAGCTGTTTCTCGTTCATGAGACTGTCACCGTCAATCGTTGTCTTATGCCCGCGACGTATCGGCGTGATCTGTGTCGGGATCGGTCTCCTGCATCGGCGGGTCCACGGGCGCGTCGGTTATCACCTGCAGGAAGCGCAACGGTTCACTGCCGCCCGGCGGCAAACCCGCTTGTCCGACGGAAATGCTGTTTTACGTATTGAGACAGAGAAACCGGTGCGGGCGTTGCGGCCCTGCACGTGATCCGGAACCTCCACGCCCGCGTAGTCCAG
>JBKHJK010000055.1:0-8687 GCA_046538215.1 Armatimonadota bacterium | reverse complement strand
TATCTGTCTTGCACTTGCAGCGCCGCTATCGGCCGTCGCACAGGACACGATTCCGCTGGGAGAGGTCATCGAGGCGGAGACGCTGAATGCCGTCAATGCCGCGGAGGAGGACAGATACGCCGAGGATGCCTCCGGTGGCGCTTACGTGTTTCTGCCGGAGCCACAGATGGATTCCAGCGGTGAGCTCAACTCCTATGTGGAAGTCCCCATTGCCGATTTCAGCGGGCAGTTTATTGTGCGTGTCAGAGCCTATGCGCCATCCACCGGCACTGACTCCCTGCATTTTCACTGGCCGAGTGGCCACCAGTCAATGGGCCTGGATTTCGAGCCTCCGGCGTGGCGCTGGTATGAGATGACACTGTATTCTTACACACCCGGGCCGGCGACGCTGCGCATTGGCGCACGTGAGCCTGCACGGGTGGATGCCATTGAGGTGATTAAAACGCAGATCAACGCAACCCCGCATCAAAGGACGCCGCTGATACCCGAGCCAAACGACGCCCGACCGATTGATATCAACCCGCCGACCTTCCGCTGGCTTCACCAGGGGCCCGGAGTGACCTACCACATACAGGTCGCCGGTGATGAAGCTTTCAATGACATCGTGGTGCAGCAGGAGACCACCGATACCTTTCTGCGGCCGCTGAAGCCTCTGAACCCCGGCAAATACTGGTGGCGTATGAGAAGCGACCAGTGGGATGAAGACCTGTGGGCGGCTCCGCAGAGCTTCGAGATTGACGAAACCGTCGCACAATGGCCGCTGCCGGAATGGGAGGAGACCTTCAGCAGTATTCCCGAAGGCCGCCCGCGCATTTACCTGCGGCCCGAAGAAGTGGATGATTTCCGCCAGTGGGCACGCGGAGACGGGCAGGAGTGCCTGCAGCGGGTCAGCCAGCAGATGGAGCGGCAGATCGGAGCCGAGATGCCCCTGAAGGCCGGGAAGGAACGCGAAGGCGGCCTCTCACGAGAGGCGAGTGTCGTCAGGCGTGTAACCTTCAAAAAAGAAGCGGGCCGGACGGCGGGGCCGATGGCTTCACTGGCACTGGTCTATCTTGCAACCGGCGAAAAACGTTTTGCCGAAGAACTCAAACGCCGTGCCCTGTTCATCGCAAGTCTCGATCCCAAAGGTTACGCGTCACACTACGTCAGCGATTTCGGGAACGCAAATCTTGTCAACGGGCTGGCGTACGCCTACGATTACCTGTACGACTATCTCACGGAGGATGAGCGAAAACAGATTCGCGAGGCTCTCACCGCCCGGCTGGAGATCATGGCTCGTTCGTACCGGCCCGGCCTGGAGCAGCGCAGCGGGAACGCCCACGCCTGGCAGCTCATCTTCTACAAATTCATCGCAGGCTGCCTGGCGATTCACGATGAATCTCCCCAGGCCAGGGAATGGCTGGAGTGGGGCGTGCGGCTGACGGTTGCCATGTATCCGTGGTTCGGTGGCGCCGACGGGGGATCGGCTGAATGCGCGAGCTACTTCGCCGGAACCAACCTTGCCTCCTCAATGCTCTTCCGGGACATCATTCATGCAGCCACGGGCGTGGAACTGTGCAACAATCCGTGGTATGAGGGCAACATCTATTACACGATCTTCTCACACCCGCCCGACCACATGCGCTCACAGTTCGGCGACCATCCGGGCGGACCCTCGTCCGGGGGACCGGGGGGCAACCAGTATCTCGTCCAGCGCTATCGGGCGGCGCTGCTGGACAATCCCTTCGCCGCCGCGTATGCCGAGAAATTCGGCGGTGAGTTCCACAGTACCCTGATGCGCGAATACCGGTGGCTCAGCGAACCGATGCCGGAGCCCGAGCCCCTCATGAATCTGCCCGATGCGATGGCGTTTGAGGATATCGGCACCGTCTTCGCCCATTCCGCCATAGACCGGCCCGAAAGCAACATCTTCTTCGAGTTCAAGTCCAGTCCGTACGGCTCTCACGGACACTCGCACAACGACCAGAACACCTTCAATCTCGCGGCCTTCAACGAGCCCTTGCTCATTGACACCGGCTACTACCACTCCTACGGTGACGACCATCACGCAGGATGGACGATGCGCACAAAGGCCCACAACTGCATTCTGGTTGACGGCACGGGACAACCCAACAGTGACAGCAGCGCGTACGGAAGGCTCATTGACTTCCAGCAGGGCGAGCAGTTTATGTACTCCGCCGGTGAGGCAAAATGGGCATATACAGAGGTTGATCTCAGCCGCTTCACCCGCCACTGCCTGTGGCTGAAGCCGGACCTCTTTTTCATCTATGACCAGCTTGAAGCCCCGGAAGAACACACCTACCAGTACCTGCTGCATGCCGTTGATCGGATGGGTATTGATGAGGGCGCGCAGAGGGTTGATGTCAGGGGCGAGAAGGGCGCCTGCCGGGTGACGCTTCTGGAACCCACCGGCCTGGAGTTTTCCCAGACGGATGTTTTCGACCCGCCCGCAAAGCGGTGGCGCGATGATCGTCCCTTCGAGATGCCAAATCAGTGGCACCTGACCGCCGAGACGCCGCAGCCTGACGACAGCATGAGGTTCCTCAGTACCATCGAAGTCGGGCGTGCGGACGAGGATTTGACCGATGACGTTAGTGCGCTGTCGGGGGAGGGATGGACGGGCGTGAAGATGCAGCGCGATGACAGCACCGTGTATGTCGGCTTCGCGAGGGGCATTGCGCCGATAGAGGGCCTCAAGCCGCAGGTGCAGATGAACCTCGGTGACTTTGAGCTTACTGCCTTTGCCGCGGCGGTGGAGATGCGCGACGGCGAGGCCGTGCGGATGATCGCTATTTCGGATTAAACTGGTGTGAAAAGAGATGCGACTATGAACCCGGAAATTCGTTTCACGGGTCCGCGCGAGATCGAGATTGTGGATGCTGGACCGGTAGAGCCCGGTCCAGGTGAGGTGGCCGTCCGCACAAATGTCTCGCTCATCAGCGCCGGGACGGAGGGCTCGCAATATACGGGCGAGGAATGGGAGCATACGGATGGGACAAGGCGCCCCCAATATCCGGCGACCCCCGGATATTCCAGCGCCGGAGTTGTCACCGCGGTGGGGGAGGGCGTTGATCAATTTGCCGTCGGTGACCGCATCACAACCGCCAAAAGCCATGTGCTGGAATACACCCGGGCGGCGGACTGCGGCTTTCTGTGGGGCATTCCTGATGAGGTCAGTGACGAGGCGGCGACCTTCTGCATACTCGGCTGTACGGTGCTCAACGGCGTTCGGCTGGGATACCCGCAGCTCGGTGACGCCGTCTGCGTCATCGGCCTGGGCGTCCTGGGCCAGCTCGCGTGTCAGTATCTGGCATTGACCGGTGCGCAGACCATCATCGGCATCGAGCTCGATCAGTCCCGGCTGGACCTGGCTCTGGAGACGGGCGCGATTACCCATGCGGTCAACGCCGCCGAGGATGATGCTGTCGAGGCCGTTAATGCCCTGACAGACGGTCGTGGGGCTGATTTCGTCTTCGAAGTGACCGGCCTCACACCGACCTTCAATACGGCCTTCGACGTGGCCCGGCGTTTCGGCACCGTCATCGCCCTGGGCTCACCGCGCTGGCCGGCCAAAGTGGATATGATGACACTGCATCTGAAAGCCCTCAACTGCGTCGGCGCCATCGTCAGCTCGCACCCATCCCCGGAGAACAAAAGAAACCGGTGGCACCGGATGGCCAATGGCGAGCTGTTTTTGAAGCTGGCGGCGGATGGGAAGATGTCGCTGGATGAGCTGGTTACGCACCGGTTCTCATACGATGAGCCGAAAGATGCCTACGAAACCGCCATCGGCGCGCGCGAGCCGGCCCTGGGCGTCCTGTTTGACTGGCCCCAAAGCGTGTAAAGCCATATCCATGAGCGAAAAGACGCCTGGCCTCCGCAGGGCTGCAGAGGTCAGGTATTTCTGTCATGAAGCGGAGCACATTCGATTGCCGCCGGGGACAGGCCTCAGAGGCCAAGGACGGATCGCAGAACCGGCTCGAGACCGTCGGCCATACTGCGGAAACCGATGTCGTTGGGATGTGTTGCATCCACCAGCCCCTCGCGGTCATCAGGCCCCAACATCCCGTATCCCTCGACCACGTAGATATTCTCATCCCCCATCTCCCGCCTGTCGGCGACGGCAGTGCGGATGACCTCACGCATGTCGGCCAGCCGCTGGCCATCGCCCCAGACTTCAACGACGCTGAAAATCGGGGTGATGCAGACGATGGGTGTGTCCGGATGGCTGTCGCGGATGGTCTGCAGGAAGGGAGCGTAGGCGTCTTCGAGCATTTGCGCGGTGCGGCAGTTCTGGCAGAAGTCCATCACAAAGCAGGCTGCGTCAACTTCTGCCACGGCGTCCGCGACCTCCGGCTCACCAATGCCCTGCCCGCTGAAGCCGAGGTTGACAAAATCCACGTTCATCCGCCGGTTCAGCAGCGACTGGTAGTTTAATCCCGACCGGCTCGCACATCCGCCCTGGGTGATGGAGGAGCCGTAATACAGGATTGGCTTTTCCAGTGCGAAAGGCTGTGGCGGGGTGATATTGGCCTTCTCGTCGAGGCCTATCGCCTTCACCTCCACCGGCGCGTACAGCCCCAGATACAGGCATATCTCCCGCTTCGCCGGCGGCATTTCTTCGAAGAAAACACCCTCACAGTCGTGCTCCTCGTGGGGGATAATCACCTGCCAGTATTCGCCATCCACGTAAAGCGATACCCCTATCTGCCCGGTTCGCGGCATGTTGTTCATGTGATCCAGTGTCGGGAAATACAGGCGGATCGCGAGGGATGTGGAGTCTGTCGCAAAGCGGATTCTACCTCCCGAGGGCGCCTGCGCGAGGTTCCATATCGGCTCGCGTACAATGTCCTTCATGCGCCGCGGCAGGCGGATCAGCTCCGGTGCGGTTTCCGTCCACCAGTACAGGCCGTTGACTTTGAAGCGTTCGTCAGGGAACTGTATCCATCGCATCATATATCACCGGCCCATTATTCTCCGGTGTTTGGCTGATACCTCCAGAATACCGAACGAACCAGGCCGGTTTTGAAATATGCAGAGGCCGGGTACTGCACGGAGTGTCCCGAAGCCGGGTTAAACCGCAATCACAGACTCGACCATCGGATACCACGGCACCGGATCTGTTTCAAGTGCCTCTCGGCCCGTCTCCGACAGCGGCAGGACCATTGCGACGTGACCGCTCTTTTTGTCGAATCCCGCCGCCTCGTACACCGGAAAGATCTGGTCGGTAATATCGGCCATCGTCACAAAGCCCTGCTGGGGAGCCGCCGCCAGCATACTTTTGAGGGCCTCGGCTGGATCGCAATGTCCCGGCCGCCACGCAAGGTCCGAAATTGTCGTCAGCGGGCGCGGCTGGGCCTGAAGCGGCACCGCCTGATGGCCGGTACACACCGCGGCGATTTCATCTCCGGCTTCGGCGACCAGCACCTCCACCTCAGAAACGGGAGCCCGGTCTATTTTCCGCCACGACCAGAGTTTCTCAGTGACAGGCACAAAGCCCTCGCGGCTGCTGTAAAAGTCGTCGAGCAACTCAATGATTCTGCCGTGCTCATCCGGTGTGGCCTCGTGAACCTCCATGGCAATCTCCGGTTCGGGAGAATGGCCCCGCATGAGCCGGAAATAGGCTCGATTGATATATCCCATCCCCTGAAACAGCAGATACGCTGGGCGCTGCGGGTCGGTGTAAACCACCGCGGCGTCGGCACCGCTCTCACGAAGCACCTCGTGCGCTTCTCCCATCAGGCGGTGGGCGAGCCCCTGTTCACGGTGCGCGGGGTGGGTTGCAACCGAGTCGATAATCCCACACCGCAGCATTCGCTCCCCCAGCCGCATCTGCTGGAGGGTGACAAGGGCCATCGAGACCATCTGCTCGCCCTTCAGCGCCGCGACACACCGCTCCGGCTCGCATCCGGGACGCTCGAGGAACCATTCGGTGTAAGCGATGTCGAAACAGGGCGTTGCATCCATCTCCGAGAATGCATCCAGGCTGAGGTCCGTCACCTGCGACACGCGATCGGGGACGTCCGTGTGTTTGACAAATGAGTATTGCGCCACCACAATCACCTCACACTCTTCGTTATCAGACGGTCACGGGATACGTGCCTGATCTTTCAATGTCCACATTCAACACACGACAGCGTAGTCCTTTCGCGATTTCCCCCAAACTTTTATTGGGAGTACTCACAGCCACCGACGCATAAACTCCAGCCCGGTTTGCACGCGGATTTCGTGCCCGCCCTCGTGAAGGTCCATCTCAATGCGGTCGTGAGCACCGAGCTTTTCGTAATGCTTTTTTGCCTCCTCGTATTCCTCCAGCACCCAGGGCCACCAGGAGATGGTGTCACATTTGCCGGTCTGCGACATCACCGGCCGGGGGCAGATCAGGGAGATGAGATCGGCGTCCGAAAACTCACACAGCGTCCCGGGAACCCAGATATGCTGTGAGTCCAGCGGCAGAAAGCAGGAATGGCGGCCATCTTCGACCACCATCTTCCGCTGGCGGTGGTTGAACCATGCACAGATGATACCGGCTTTGATGCGCAGTTCCAGCGGCAGGGTAAACATCGTGTACGCTCCACCGAGGCTGATTCCCCACATGCCCACCCGGTTTTCGTCGAGATCATCCCGGGTCCCGGCGTAGTCTATGAAGCGGGTGATTTTGGAGATCTCCAGCCCCCACAGCGTCTTCCCCAGCAGCGTTGTCAGCCGGGTGTACCGTGCTCTGGGCTCTTTCAGAGTGATATTCAGCGGCGAAATGACGGCAAACCCCGCCTTCAGACACTCCCGGGCGTAGGCGTGATAGATCTCCTGCTCATCATCGAAGCCGAAGGTCTTTTCGGGCGAGCTGCTGACACCATGCTGGCAGATGATGACGGGATAGGGGGGTGAGCCAGCTTTGGGAACCCCGACGACGGCACGGCCGCGGAGGTTTCCAAAATGATTGATCGTCACCCACTCGGCGATGAAGTCATCGTTTTCGGCAAACGGCTCGGTGACGGGCTCCATGTTCGCATCGGCCGGGCCGAAATCACCCATCGCCTGAAGCCAGCGCTGCCGGTTGGGCTCCACCGACTCCAGGTATGCCTCTTCAGATGAATAATCCCGGTCCCAATACTTCTCCCGACGGCTTTCGTAATCCAGGTTTTCTTTGCGCAAAAAATCCTCGGTCTCACGCCGGAGCAAATCCTGGCGGTTGTGAACACCGCGCTGAATAAGTCCCGGTGACGCCTCGAATGCGTTTTCATAAAATGTCATTGAAATCTCCGCCTCCAATGGTGGTCAGGTGCAACAGGCTTTTCCCGACCCATGCTTATAAACCTTCCTTTTGCATGTTGCAGACGGTGAGCCAAAATCCTGGCGAACTTTCCGCCATCAAAGCGATGGTTGATCCTGGGACCCGAAACAGTCGGCTGACACCAGATTCGGGACAGTACGATGAGACTCAAAGACCCGCGTGAAATCGCCGATATGTCACAGTGCAGGCTCGTCGGTATCACCGTGACTGAGACTCCGGATACCGTGAGCCTGAACTCTCCGAATCAAAAATTGCTCGATTGAGGATTTATCTCTTGAAACCATGATACATTTTCGTTAATATATCAATAGTGGATTCACATAGATACAGTCCGGATGTATTGATAATGTAGGCAGGTAAAGGAGGGGCAGTATGTCTGACAGACAATCCACGCGAGGCAGCAGGCGACGCCGGTTGCTGTTGGAGGCTGCCAAGGAACACTTCAGTACAAAGGGGTACGGGGATTCTACCACCCGCAGCATCGCCGAAAGCACTGGCGTGACCGAAGCAGTTCTTTTCCAGTATTTCTCCACCAAGCGAGAATTATTCCAGACCTGCCTGTCTCATTTTGCTCCGGAAAACTTCATTGATATTGACGACGGTGAGCTCGATGATGTGGCGACCTATGAGGCCATATCAGCGATGGTGCGGTCATATCTGGACTGCGTCTTCGATCACCGTCAATGGTTTGGGATACTGGTGCAGGAGTGTGCGCGCGACAGAGAAGTCAGGGACACCTGCGGGGAGTACCTCGGGCCGGTGCGGGAGGCGTTTGCGCAGTTTCTCCGGCGGCGGGAAAACAATGGAGACATCCCCGCAGGATGCGCCGATGCGCTCGAGGTGACCATCCGCGCCGCCGTCCGTGGTTTCGTGCACCGTCTGCTCAGGTACCCTCCAGAAGACTTCAAGATCCGCCGCGACCGCTTCGTCCGTGCCGTTCAAAGAGTTCTGACCACCGACTTCTCTGGATGAAAAAAACTGCCCGCAGGTCCTTCTCATATCCCCGGGAATCCAACCTCCGGCTGTCACGTCTTTCTTTACAGGACGGACATCTATATTGCTTCAGTGTGATGACGGGGCTTACGCCCCTAACGAAGGGAGAACGATATCCGTGGGGATTCGCAGTCATGATGCTGTCGTTCTGGGATGGCTACTGCTGCTTACAGCAGTTAGTGCATTCTCGCAGCCGGATGGGCACGCCTACACGGTGCGATTCAATCGGCTCGACCAAAACGGAGATGGCGTACTGACAGTTGATGAAGTCCCGAATGCGCGGTGGTTTGAGGCGGCGGATGCCGACAATGATGAAAGTATCACTCTGCAGGAAATTATCAGCCTCCAGCGACAGCGCGGACTGAAAGACACGCGGGTCACGTCGGAACCTCAAGAGCCT
>JBKHJK010000054.1:0-8748 GCA_046538215.1 Armatimonadota bacterium | reverse complement strand
GTGTAATGAATACGAAGAGTACTTCGATTCACTGGGCAAGCTGAAGGTCTCGCAGGCGAAGTGTCCCAACTGCGGGGAGATGCGGGAGCCGGAGCTGACACATTCAATCACCGGCTCGGAGGATTATCTGGACCGTACCCTCGCCGAACTGGGCCTCCCGCTGTACGATATTTTCACGGGCCGACAGGGCTGGGAGATGAAGCATTTCCTGCTCGCCGCCGACCGCAAGGACGCCCTCGGCACCATTGCATAACAACACAACAGGAACCTGAAGGAGGTGCAGGATGACACAGGAACCTCCAGAGGATAAGCGGGAAAAACAGGATAACGAAAAGCCCGTATCAGACGCTGGGGATGCACCGGCCCACGAGCCCGACATCGAGCTGAATGATGCGGATGCAGAGGCCGGCTCCACCGAGGAAGCTCCTCGCGTCATCTTCGCCAAAGAGGTCATCGGCGAGGTGGTGGATCACGCCCGGCGTGACACAAGCTGTGAGATCGGCGGCGTGCTGCTGGGCACGGTGACCCACGAACGGGATCGCGTTGTCCTGGTGGAGGCCTCCGTTCCCGCCTCCCACACCCGGGCCAGCCAGGGAAATATCACCTTCACCCACGACACGTGGGCCGAAATCAATGAGATTATTGACGAAGAATATCCGGACCTGGAGATTGTGGGCTGGTATCACAGCCATCCGAACTTCGGTATCTTTCTGTCCAGTTACGATATGTTCATCCACGAGAATTTCTTTTCCGCTCCGTGGCAGATCGCCTATGTGGTTGATCCGGTCCGCGACGACCGTGGCTGTTTCGTCTGGCGCAAGGGCGAGATTGTTAAACTGCAGTATGAGGGGACCTACGAAATAACACACGACAGTGGCAGCGAAAAAGCCGTCCATGAGGGGACGACTGAGGCTTTTACGGCCGCATCAGAGACGCCCCCGCCGGACAATTCCAGGGGGCCAGGCTGGGTTATGGGTTTGCTGGGAGTGCTGGTGGCGCTGACCCTGATCCTGCAGGTCTATTCCCTGGTTCTGTTGCGAAAAGTGCCGGAGGAGATTGACAGCGCCACCTCTGAAATTGCGGGGGAACTGGAGGCCGTCAGCGAGCTTGCCCAACCGCCGGCAACGACCCAACCGACACCCGGGCAGATCGCCGACGACGACGAGGAAATCAGCCTGGGGCCCGGCTCCGCACACCTCGACCCCTCCACAACGGAGCTTGTGAGTGCAATCTACCGGGTGAAGGCCGGTGACACGCTGCGCGAAATCAGCCAGGAATTCTACGACACGCCCGCTAACGCTCAGATCATCGCCAGGCTCAACGGCCTCTCCGAAGACAGCCAGTTGAAAGCGGGAATGAGATTGATTATTCCGCGGATTCCGATGCATGAGGCGGAGGAAATGACAAACGACGAAGAAGCGGCACCCGACTTCGAATAGACAGCGAGTGAAAGGGCATTTATGAACGCGAGACTGCGACGTCTGTACGCCGACTATCAAATGGTGATGGACGAGTTTGCGGGTCATCCGAAAATTGACGTCACTCCCATCCAGGGGGATCCCCCGGAAGTGTATAAGGTCGTCTATCATATCAAGGGGCTTGAACTTGACGAAAGGACGGGGCGCCCCAAAGAGCGTAATTATCACGAGGCGAAGATCTATCTGCACCGAAATTATCCCCGTGAAAAGCCTAAATGCGACCTGGAAACGCCCATCTTCCACCCGAACTTCGGCTCATATATCTGTATTGGCGACCACTGGGCTGCCGGAGAAACGCTCGTGGATGTGATTATGCAGATCGGCGAAATGATCGCATATCAAAGCTTCAATCCCAAGAGCCCGCTGAACGCGACCGCCGCGCGGTGGGCGAAGGAAAACGAATCGTTGTTCCCCATTGATGACAGCGACCTGTACCAGCCCGAGGTGGATATTGATCTTCTGGGCGAACAGGAACAGGAAGATGAAGACGACGACCTGGAGATCGAGCTTCTGTAACGCCCTGTCTGTGCGGCGTCAGACGCCGTTGAGATACCCGCCTGCTGCCGGGATGTTGGTGTGACCCCGCGATGCGCTGTCCGGAGTGTGACACCGAAATTACAGATTCCTCGGCGCCCTGCCCCGAATGTGGCAAACAGATAACTAACGGTGACACCCACAGCCCGAAGACCTCGGAGGCCGACGAGAAGCATGTCGGGGAAGTCTGCCCGTACTGTCTGTCTCCTATCAGGCCGGGCGACCCCATCATTGTGTGCCCCAATTGTGAGATCCCCCATCACCGCGACTGCTGGTTTGATAACGACGGCTGCACCACCTACGGCTGCCATACCACCGCCGATCGCATCGCTGACAGCTTTCCGGAGGCGCGGTCTCAGGGGGCATTCAGGAGTGCTGAGCCAAAACCCGACATCTCACCGAAGCTTCTGGAGCCCGTGGTCGTGCTGTCATGTTCGCTGTTGGTGATTTCGCCGGCTCTGCTTTTGCTTGCCACCATGTTCCGGCCCTATGGGATTGTTCTTTCGATTGCTCTTGCAGGAACAATTCTTTTCATCGCCCGCACCTACAGCCGTGACGACGCGCCCGAACTGCATCTGTACATCGGCCTGGTCCTGCTGGGAATTATCGCAGTGACAATGGTGGTGCTTACGGTCGCTCACAGCAGCGGTCCATCTTTCTGAGGTGTCTGGCGCACGTTGTCCGCAGGACGCATTTGTGGTTTAATATTCGTACGAGATAGATAATAACTCCTCACGGAGCAGGTCCAATATCCTAATGGGCGACAGGTTTTTGTGATGCGCTGTCCATATTGCAGGGAAAACATCAGAATCCAGGGCAAGTTTTGCCCGAAGTGTGGTGAGCAGATTTTCGGACTGCCTGTGCAGAGGCAGGGTTCGGAGCAGGCCCCTTCGGATGATCAGGGACCGGCCCGGCAGACCCAGCAGCGGCAAAGCTCTCCTCCACGCCCGACCACTTCCCCACGCCGCCCGCAGCAGCCCTCCACACCTCCGCCTGATGTCGTGGATATTGACTTTGAGCCGGAGCCCTCTGGCGGTGGCGCCGACGGGACAACGGTGGCGGGAGACGACGAGGTGGGCAAAACCTGTCCCTTCTGCCGTTTTCCCATCAAACCCGGTGAAAATATTGTCGTGTGCCCGGAGTGTGGCGTCCCGCATCACGCCGACTGCTGGGAGGAAAACGGCGGTTGCACCACCTATGGATGTACCGGTGGTCGCCAGGCGGCCGGCCAGCCAACTGCCGCACCATCCTCCGAAAGCCAGTACGGGGCAGGCGGTGGCTCGTATCGCCCTCAAACTCACGGTGGGACTGCCCGCAGCTCCGCAGGCACGTATGGAACAAGCTTCGAACAGATCCAGGGAGCCGAGCTGGAGGCCCGTGCCAATAACGCGTTCGTCCTGGGCGTCCTCGGTATCCTGTGCTTCCTGCCGGCCCTTATCGGCTTTTTCATGGGCATCAATGTGCTGGGGCAAATCAAGCAAAACCCGGCCCTGCAGAATCATCCCGCCAGGGGCCGGGCAGTTGGAGCCATCGTCGTCTCAAGCATCTTTTTACTGGTGTGGATTTTCGTCTTCATCGGCGGCGTCGCCAACGCGGCGTGACGCGGTCAAAATGACGGTTACTCCTCCACGCCCAACAGCTTCATCGCCGTGCCACCCCAGATGAGATCCCGGTACTTTTGCTCCATGTCCACGTAGTCCATGAAGTGGCGGTAGTCTCCCATGACATCCCCCATGAGATCGGGGCCGACGTCGGTGCCGAACACGATCTTCTCATAGGGGTGGCTGTCTCCCATCAGCCCGTACTGCTCGTTGTGGGCCCACCAGAAGACCTCGTCTATAAAGGCGGGATCCTTCTTCTTCATGGTGGAACCGGTGAGGTCGAAATAGACGTTGGGGTGCATCCGGGCGACCTCCCCCGCCTCCCCGTACCACGGGTTCCCCAGGTGCGCGCCGATGATATTCAGGTCCGGGTAGCTACGGGCGATGCGGTCGCGATGTGAGGGGCGCATGCGATCAATTGACACATCCATGAACGGATCGCGCGGGCCGCGGGCCACGATACCCAGGTGAAAGAGCATGGTGAGACCGAACGACGCCGCCCGCGCATACATCGGCATGTATTCATCTGCATCATAATCGTCCAGCGGCCGGATGACCTTGATGCCCCGAAGCCCCAGGTCCATGATGCGGTCAACCGTCCTCACATTGTCCTCGCCGAGCCGCATATAGCCCAGGCACAGCAGGAAATCCGGGTAGTCCTCCTGCGCCTGTGCGAGGGTGTCGTTGTCGGCCTGTGGAGGGCCGGAGGAGCACATCACGACCCGGTCAATGCCCAGCTCGCTGCAGGCCTCCTGAACTTTCTCGACATACGGCTTATAATCGCGCGGCAGATGGTGGTGGACATCAATAACCATGGTGTTTCCTCCTGAAGATCAAGGTGAGATTTCATTCATCGCTTTGGATTAGAATCCGCCGTGACACAGCGACAGTAAAGGGCGTCTGCGGCACGCTTGACTGCCCACCATACGATACCGATGAGCAATCCGATCCAGATACCGTGCGCCACCCGCAGGAGCGAAATACTGAGGGGGGTGTGCAGGTGGCAGAAGGTGTTGAAAAGCGAGACCTGCGAAATGGCTCCCAGTCCTATAAACAACCAGTACACCCGATAGCGGCCGTGTAAAAGCAGCATGAGGCCCACGTACAGCGCAGGAAAGCCCAGGAAAATCTCCTTGGTGCGAGGACGGACGCCCAGAACCGCGTCAAGAATCGAGCGCAGCTTTATTTCCAGGTCGGCGATACCGATGGCCGGCTCGTTACCGGACCGCATCAGCATATACCCGACCATCCCCAGGATCAGAAGCACCAATCCGGCGTGCCAGTAGCGCACTGAGGCCCGACCGATAGCTCCTAGGCCGTTGCCGAAGGCCTTCCACAGCGGTGCAGACCCCACGCTCTGGCGGTACTCACGGGTCGCGCGGGCCGCGATAATCACACCGATGACCACCAGCGGCAGGGCCTGGGCGAGCTTTACGCCGCGGAACTGCGCCACTCCCACCAGATACGAGTCCTGCGAAAGCGCGGCGGCAGCCAGGAGACCCCCGATAAGTGTAATGAGTGCGGTGCGGACCAGAAGCCATGCGGCCAGCAGCGGCTTGGTTCCGCGGCGCCGGTCCTCCAGGCCCGGATACGCCTCCCGGAGGCTGGTGATAGCGGCGATTGGGAAGACCAGTCCCGCCGACAGGGCGATCAGCGGCGGTCCCAATGACAGTGCGGGACTTGCGGCGCCCATGGCGGCGAGGAATGCGACCACACCCGTCAGCCAGAACGCTCGCGGTGACAGCCCCAGCGTGGCCTGAAGCAGCCATAGAAAGCCGCCCAAAACCCCGAGCGCGATGAGCTTCAGAAGCATCGGCGGCGAATCCATGGGTTCGAATGGGCCGGGCGATCCGGTGGGATGGCCAGCGCGGGCAAGTGCGCCGGAAAGGCTTGAGAGATAGTCGCGGTTGGCCGCCAGCAGATCTGCCGAGGGCGTCAATATCAGGCGCACGTAACACAGCCGCACCTTCCGCTCTGTGACCGCCAGCAAATACCGGTGGATCGCCCGGTCAGTGCTCATCGCTAGCATCTCTTCGGCGGGGATGCTGTGACACCGAAGCATCTGATAATCCAGCTCTCCTGCAAGCGCGTATTCGCCGGACTGTGGCGCCATCTCCACCATGCCGAACTGCAGCTCTCGCTCCTGTAACTGCCGTGCCGTCTCGCTAACCAGGCCCGGGGCTCCGACCACCCGCTCGCCCTGGAAGATGACGATGGCGGTAGTGTTCCAGTCAGCATCCTCCATGGAGCGGGCAACTGCCTGCGGAGTGGAGCAGAAATCTGGCACCGGCCGGGCGACGGGTTCCATCTGCGCCTGTCGAATGTGGCTTTCAGCGAAGGGGTCGTACGCCACGCCGACGCTCCCGAAGACCGAAATGCTGCCCTGCTTGAAGTGTCCCGTGGCCCTGGTGGTGACTGGCATCCTGCGCCCCTGGTACTGGCCTCCACCATAGGGTTCGCGTTGAATGGCGATGCCGGGAATCTTCGCGTGCAGCGTCTCGATGGGCCGATCGCTGCTGCACTGTGACCGTATAACCTGACCCGGTTCCTGCGAAATCGAGACGTTGCCCGAAAGAATCATCTCGTTCAGCGTCATCTCATTGATCGCGCAGTGCGTGGCCCCGGCCTGATGAAAGTCTTCAAGAATCTCCCCGATCTCCCGACCGGTCAGGCCGGCAAGTTTCTCCACCTCGGTATAATCCACACACAGAGCAACACGGCTGCTGGCGCTTTCCACCTGGACACGCTGGTATGCGAGCCAGGCGGCCGCGCCCAGGCCGATGATGATGAGCACAATGATAAAATCACGCTGATGTCTGGTCATGTCAGCTCCCGGGCTAATCATTGAAGCACAGAATTTGCGTTTCTGTGCGGTCGGACGCTCATTCTGTGATCATTCCAACACCACAACATCCCCCGCAGCAGTCCCGCAGCCTTTATGATGACGCTGCTGCGGGCGCACCGTCTATCGCACCACCGCCGTGAGGTTGTCCTCCGTGATAAGCCCCACCAGCCGGCCCTCGTAGGTCACCAGCAGAAAATTGCGCTCGCTGTGCAGAAGCCGGGTGACGGCCTCCCCGGCGTCGGTGTCGGCTTCAATCGTGTCCATGTCGGGATCAATCGGCTCCATGATATCCGATACGACAGCGTTGTCCCACTGCCAGCGGTTGAGCTGTTGCATGTTCTCGGCAGTGAGCACGCCCACGGGCCGTCCTTCGTCAACCACCGGCGCGGACGATAGCTGGTACGGCCGCATGATGCCTTCGACCGCCTGTCTGACGGGCATGGAGGCGCGGATGGTGATGAACCTGGAGATCATGAGCTGCCCGACGCTGAATTTCCGCAGCTGCGCCTGCAGCATCACGTGGCTCATCGCCGATTTCGCAGCCATCAACACCAGCCAGCCCAGTCCCAGATACCATATCCCCGCAATCAGCCCTGCGGTGAAGAGGGTGTACACTCCCAGCCCCATCAGCAGATACCCGAAGCCGCGTCCGAGGGCGGTGGCCCACCGCGTGGCACGAACGACGTCGTCCCATAGATACCACAGGCAGGCACGCAGCACGCGCCCGCCGTCCAGAGGCATGGCGGGTATCAGGTTAAAGACCGCCAGGATGAAGTTCAGGCGGCCGATCAGCATCACCACACCCCCGGTGATGGTGGCCGGCTGTGCGGTTGTGACGCCCTCCAGGAGAGCTCCGGCGGACGAGAAAGTGGCCGCATCTGCCCCAATGACAAGGTATCCGAGGCACAGCACCAGTCCGATAGCCAGGCTTGCAAGCGGCCCGATAATGGCAATCCACAGCTCCGCCAGCGGTGTCTTCGGCTCGCCCTTGATCTGGGCGACGCCCCCGAAAACAAAGAGCGTGATCCGGGCCACATCAGTCCCGTACCTGCGGGAGGTCAGCGAGTGTGCCACCTCGTGGACCAGCACCGACGCAAAAAACAGCAGCGACGCAATCAGCCCCGCCAACCACGCCTGCCACGGAGGTGCCGACGGGTATCCCTGAGGGAAGTAATCGCCGGCAAACCATGCGAGAATCAAAAGAAAAACGATAATCCACGACGAATTGATTTCTATATCTATGCCCGCTATAGAGCCGATCCGGTATCCGCGCAAACTCTTTCATTCCTTTAAGTCGTTATAACCTGCCATGTCATTTCTCCAGACATCCCCCGCAGGCCTGCCCGTCTTGTGAGCGCCCGATATGGTGTGCTATACTCCCGAGGTATGAAAGTGTGTGGGTGGAGTTTTATTTTCGGCTCTTTCATCGCGCTGCTGGCCACCACTGCGATCATCGCCGTCGCCGGGTGCGGCCCGAGGTATCCGGAGGGCAGCGTTGACGACCTTTTCGTGGCGAGAAAGCATTTTATCATTGACAACGAAAAGGGTATGGCCCGCGTGTTCGCCGAGGTGAAAAATACCGGTGACGGTCTCGTCAAAAAAGTGCGGATGGAGGCCATCCTCCGAAGCAGCGACGGTGACAAGCGCGGTACGAACAACGTCGTCCTTGAAAACATCAAGCCCGGTGAGACACGCACGTTTTCACTGACCGTGACCAGCCACAGTCGCGGCCATACCGTCGAGATTATCCCCGAGGAAGTCACGGAATAGCATCCCCTGAAATGTCCTGGAAGGTTCTTTGCGGCCAGTGAAGAATAACACCTTTGCCGGCCGCAGCAGGTCTCCGGCAGATGTTGAGCACTGCACCGACTTCCCAACACCGAGGTGGGGACACATGACATCGGCACTCAAAGCGGCAGTAATCGGCGCTTCAGGCATCGGACAGCATCACGCGAAATGGCTCGACAAACTTGACTGTGATGTCGTGGCATTTGCGGGCAGCAGCCCCGAAAGCGTCCGGGAGACTGCCGATATGCTCGAAGAAAGCTTCGGTATCAGTGCCCGCGGATACACTGATGTCGAGACGCTTTTGGACGAGGAAGCCCCGGATGCAGTCAATATTTGCAGTCCCCCCGATCTTCACTACGAACATTTCATGGCGGCCGCTGATACCGGCTGCCATATTTTGTGTGAAAAGCCCCTGACGTGGGACGAAGACAAATCTCCCGCCACCCTGCTTGATGAAGCCCGGCAGATGGCAGAGGCCGGTCCGGACGGCGCCGTCTGGTTC
>JBKHJK010000053.1:0-8877 GCA_046538215.1 Armatimonadota bacterium | reverse complement strand
GGCGTGGAGGTCCGCGGTGTTGTTGAAGTGGCGAGAACCGTGGATGGAGGCCTCATATCTGCTGCCCGGAATCAGGACGCTCAGATGCTTCTGGTCGGCTTCTCCGAGCGCGACGCCGAAACCCGATCCGAACGAGCCTTCGACCGGGTTATGCACCGGGTTGCCCGCGAAACACAAGCGAGCCTTATCATTCAAAAGTACCGTCGGGAGATTGAAGATAGCATCCTCGTCACGGTCGCGACGGAGGCAAACCTGAAGGCCGTCTCGCTGGTGGTGAACGCCCTGTACGCCGCCACCGGGGCGTCGGTGTCGTATCTCCATGGCGTGTCACCCGGTACCGATGTGGACAGCCTTCACCGCGAGCTGAGTGATATGCTGATGGAATACGACCTGCCGTTTGCAGAAAAGCTCACGGTCATGCCGGCCGAGGATCCGATGGAGGCGGTGATCGAGGAGGCCAATCGTCACGACTTCACCATCGTGGGCGCCGAACCGCGGCCGTCGCTGAAGGAGTCGATTCTCGGAAGCTGGGCGGAGCGAATCGGCATACAGGCCGAATCCACCGTACTGGTCATCCGTGCGAAGCGGTAATTAAAGCTCCCGGTAATAATCCACCATCGGTGTCATCGCCCGGAAGCCCACCTTTTCGTACGCGCGGCGGGCCCTGGCGTGAAATGGGTCCATGCCGGTGGTGACTTTGGCAAACGCCAGTCCCTCGTCTCTGAAGATCTGAAGCACCCTGCTGTACAGCTCCGTCCCGAGGCCCTCGCCCTGACAGGACGGCGCCACGGCGTTGTTGCCGATAACTCCGAGACTTTTATCCGTATCGAGGCGGTAGGTGATGAAGCCGGCAACGGAGCTGTTCTGCTCCGTGACCAGGCACCAGTCGGGGTGATCGCGGCAAAACTCCTGTATCTGGCGCGTCTTCTCCGCCGCCCAGTCTCCCACCGCCGCTTCAAACAGATCTGCTCCCATCCGCTGCTGCAGCATTTCAAAATACTCCCGCCACGCCTCAACAGCGATCTCACAAAGTCGCTGCAGATCATCCTCGCAATACGCTCGAACTGTGGTCTGTGTCATGATGGCTGCTCCTGATGGCCTGGCTGGTAACCGGTGGGCCTCCGCTGATCGACAGGCCGAGTTCGTTACCCCTCAGTTGCACCGGCGCTCGAGAAGGAAGCTGGTGTGCGTATCGAGCCATTTCAATGGGACGAAGACATCGCGGAGGATAAAATGGAGCTGATTCTCCGGCTCAACTTTGCGGTCGGCGGCATCAACGCGCGAGTAGATCCAGCGGATGCGGGCGAAATGCGGCAAAAGTTTCAGCTCGCGGTCGGTTAGGGTCTCCAGTCTGTCATATGCACCAAGAAACACGCCGATGCGGTGGACATCGGGCTCGAACGCCTGCGAGAGCTGCCAGATGTCGGGGCTGTCGGACAGGTCTTCAGTGAGCGGGCAGAAGTACAAGAGCCCATCCGCAATATCCACCAGCCTCGGCTGCCGGTCCACCCAGTCGAAATCGAAGATCCCGGCGATTCTGTCGTCGTTCCACGAGACGTTCCAGGGGTGCCAGTCGCCGTGGATGATGGGGGAGGGGAGATCCCAGTAGATGCTGTCGGGGACATCCTGTGCGACGTCCTCGCAGACGGTGATAAGCTCCTCAAGGGCTTCGACGGCGTTAGGTGGGGTGGATGCGTTGTTTCCTTCGTTGTGCGCCTGGCGGATGAACCGCTCGAGAAGACCGCGGGCATCTGCGGGGTCCCAGAAGCGCCCGAAGTGCTTTTCGCCGGGCGGGTCCAGGGCCTCAGTAGCGCGGTGGAACTTCGCCAGCAGCGCTCCGGCCTCGGCGACCTGGGCGTCGTTACGGGCGATGTGGGTCGTGCCCTCGATGAATTCGAAAAGCTCGTAGGTGTTATCCCGGTATTGTACCCAGCGGCTGTCGCTACGGGTGTGAATCACTTTTGGAACCGGTAGCCCGCCCCGGTGGAGCCTGTGCATCACGTGGTGATCGTACTCGCGCTCACCGGGCCCGCAATATCGCGGGTTACGCCGCTTGAGGACAAACTGCCCTCCGCGGGTGACGACGATGACACTGGCGTTGGCCGTGCCCCCTGCGGGCCGTGTAAAAAGAACAGGCCCCACTCCCCAGTGGGGCATGACTGCGTCAATCTCTTCCTGGTTGAGCCGGGTATCAGTCGCGCTCATTACGCCTCTTCTTCATCCACGCGGACGAGAAATACCGGTATGTCGGCATAGCGCAGCACCCGGTCGGTGACACTGCCATAGACCCACCGCCCCAGCCCGGACCGCCCGTGGGTTGACATCACGATAACGTCCGCCTCGCATTTTTCACTGAAAATGAGGATCTCTTCGGCAACATTGCCCCGCCGCAACTCCGTGTGACACGTAAGACCCTCGGAGGAAAGAGCGTTTTCGATACCGGCGAGATACTCCTCAGTGGTGGCGATTTCGCTGTCCCAGCCCATCTCTGCCGTCGCGGGAGAATCACTTTCCAGAACGGGGATGACGCTCAGGACGTACAGCTCGGCGTCGAAATTCCGTGCCAGCGCCACGGCATGAGGCACGGCCTGCTCTGCGAGTTCCGATGTGTCCAGTGTGAGCAATATGCGGTTGTACATTTCTTAGACCCTCCATCCAGGGTGGTGCACCATCCGATTAAGGGCACACACATACACTATTCCGTGCGGCGCTGGCAAAGTCCTGCAATAATGCTCGCGGCCTGACAATCAATTGGGTGAAGCTCCATCACAGCAGCGCGGTGTTCCTTGTATTTTGCCACTCAATTGTGCTAATATTCCAGACGTTTGGACGGCCAACATCAAATGGCCTCAGGCCATTTTTTTTGACTACAATGGAGGTGACGTTGATGGCCGAACCAGTCGTTGATCAGGATGTTTGCACCGGCTGCACACTCTGCACGGACATCGCTCCGAATACCTTCGCAATGAATGATGACGGGATCTCTGAAGTCATTGATCCACAGGGCGATGACGAAGACACCATCCAGGAAGCGATTGACACCTGCCCGGTGGAGTGCATTTCGTGGAGTGAATAACTGAAGCCATTTGACGTGTCGAGAGGGCGTCCCCCTGTGGGGCGCCCTCTTTATTTTTTCAGCCGACTGGATGCCTGACCTCCCCAAACCACAGCGGGTCAATGGTGTCAAACACGTTATCTCTGGCCTGTATGGCGCCGAACTCGTCCCATTCTTCCTGCTCGATCCATTCCCCGCGTGCATAGCGGCGTGCCAGATCCGCGCATTTCTTGAAGTCCGAATAATGGCTGTGAATGCGGATTGCGGCATAGTCGGGTGCGGACTTGGTGGTGATGAGAAACTGCCAGTCCGAGGCCTGCAGCAGTAGAAGCTCGCGGGCGGCCTGCTTCATGAGCTTCTGCATCGTTTCATCATGACCACGGCCGTACCGGCGCACGAGATCCTGCATGTCAAGCTCGGCGTCATAAATCCGCTCCCATGTCCAGTCCACGTCTTCATTCAGCCACACCCAGTGCCCGCCACCCGCACCCCACGATCCCTCAGGCAGGGTGATCGCTTCGGTTGGCGTATTGTGCGCCAGGTAGCCGCCGGGGGTGGTGACATTGATCTCTTCGTCGTGTGCCATCCATCGCAGCACATGCTCGATCCACCAGATGCCCTCAAACCACCAGTGTCCGAACAGTTCGGCGTCAAACGGTGACACTACCAGGGGCCCCACATCGTGCATCGGGTTGCCCCGCAGCGTTTCCTTGACCGTCCACAGGAAGTTTCCTGCGTGCTCCCTGGCCCGATCGCCGGCGTTGTCCGGAGACCAGAGATCTTTGCTTCCCAGGTCGGCACGTTCGTCGGTCACGCGCCAGTAGCGTAAATCACCGGGGATGTGCTTCTTGTGAAAGTCCAGATAGTCGAAATCACCCGGATAGCCGTACTCACCACTCCACACCTTGATGGAGGTCTCGGGGTCCCTGAAGAGTGCGACGACGGGAGGATGATCTTCGAACTGGCTGCCGACGAAATACGGGCGGTAGGGGCTCTTGTAGTCTCCACTCGGGCCGTCAACCCGCCGGATCTGTCCCCACAGCTTCCCCAGAGTGTCGGTTTCTTCGATTCGGACAGGAAGGGGATCGCCACCACCGAGCAGATGGGTATCAACGATGAAGTAATCGAAGCCGTTCTCGGATAAGAACTCCTCAATACCCTTTCGCAGATAGGGGATTTCTTCGCCCCGGATGTGCGGAGGCGGTGCCCATTCGGCGCGCGGGCGATAGGCACATTCCGGCAGCCAGCATCCCCGCGGCCGCCGCCCCATGTGTTTCTCGTACGTAGTGACTCCCTGCAGTATCTGCGCCTGGACGCTGGCGTCTTCATGCAGCAGCGGCAGGTACCCGTGCGTGGCGGCTGAAGTAATCACCTCGATATTGCCCGCATCCTGCTGGCGGCGGAATTCGCCGAGGATATCACAGTCATACTGCGCGCAGAACTGATAGTGCAGATTGTGATAATGGTCCTGCCAGCGTTCGGCGAGATATGCCAGATGCAGGTTACCCATGTCCCGGAACTGACCGGCGTTTTGTTGGGCCATGCAGACCTTCTCATTCAGGTAACCGACGAACCAGTCTTTGAATCTTTCATCATCGAGCTGCTCCATGGCCACGGGCGTCAGGCCGATGGTTAGATTGGACTTAATGCCCTCGGATGCCAGTTTTGACACAACATTCAACAGGGGCAGATAGGTGTCGGCGGCGGCCTCGTACAGCATCTGGCTGCCGTGGGGCCAGGTGCCGTGCCCGAGCACATACGGGATGTGTCCGTGGAGCACCAGCGAGAAATTACCAAGACGGTTCGAGTCCTGCATATCTATCACAATCCAGTTCAGTGAAGCTCAGAGTGTTACATCAAAATCCTATCGGTCTGAATTCGCCGCCACCGGTGGTTCTCCTGCTGTGGCGAGGTACTCATGATACAGCAGCACACACCTGACCATCAACGCCGAGGCCCATGCGTGGGGGGCGGCCCAGTAGGGGACATCGGGCGCCGCCATCAGTTCCGGCAGACACCCGGCCGGTGTGGCATGGTTCAGCGCCGTCTGCATATATTCGGCGGCACCTTCGGCCAGCTCACGGGCCTGCTCGGCGTCCTCAGCAGCCAGCTCCAGCGCCAGCGTCAGCCGCACCTGCGCAGCCCACAGCGTGTTCACACAGCCGATCGAGCCGCCGAGATAGGCATCACCCTCATATCGCCGTAAGCCCCGTCCGCCATCGAGGTCGCGACCCAGGGTATTCTCCACGGTCTGCAGATTCGTCAGCGCCATTTCCCGCTGCCGCTGGTCCGACAGGTCCAGCGCGCGAAACGGCTCGACGAGACCGAATGTCGCCGTATCAATCGTGTCATCAGGGTGCCCCGTCTGCTGTTTGCCGCGTGGAAAGTATGAGCCGTTGAAAAGATCAATGATGGCCTCGCGCATCTTCCGGGCGGTTCCCTCCCAGCGTTCGGCGAGTGTCGCATCTTCGAGAACCTCTGCACATCTCGCGGCGGCCTCCAGCGCTGCGGCGATGGCGGCATTTGTATAGACAAAAACTCCGCAGTACGTCTCCCACAGGTCGCACGCCTGTCCGTGAAAGCCCTCTTCATCAACCAGGTGATGGAGCTGTTGGGCCGCTCGCCTGATGACCGGATACATTTCGGGCATCTCGCCATCGTCTTTATGAGCCAGCGCCCATTGGGAGACGGTGCGCAGGGCGGCGGCGGACTGGTCGAGCTGCCGGAAATCATTCCGCACCGACCACGACGAGGCAATGGGGCCGTCGGCCCAGTGTCGCTGTCCCCACAGGCCGTCGGGCTCCTGAGCCTTCGCGTACCATTTTACGAGGTGCTCCTCCGCCGCGTCGTATCCGGCTGCGGCCATGGCCTCGGCGGCCTCTGAGGCGTCCCGGGGCCAGCAGTAGCCGTAGCCGCCACACCGCTCGTACTGTGGATCAAACTCCGGAGCGGCCACGAAGCTTCCGGCCTGTGCGTCCTGCAGTATTCCCAGCATCACAAGTGCCTGTCGGTAGGCGCTGGCGAGTTTTTCGGGCACATCCACGACCCTGCGGTCGGCCAGAAAGTCATTCCAGTAGTCCACGGTGTCGGACTGCAACTTTTGCGGGCCAATGTCTTGCAGCGTGTCCAGCGCGTCGCTCGCCAGGTGCCATTCGCTGTCAAAGGCCATACACATCCAGAAGCTGTAGCGCTCTCCGGGCGCGAGACGCATGCGGTGCAGACTGGCAAAATCAACCTGGCCGATATCCTCCGGCTGGCCGTTGAGATGCCCGTCCTGCAGGTCGGTTTTTGCGCTGCGATGGTCGTCGAAGTTGGCCTTTCCACAGCGGATCAGGTCCGGCTGGGCGCCTCCGACGGCGAGACCGATGCTGCGGAAGTACTGCAGGAACCGCTTTTTCTCATGATCGTACCGCACCGCCTGCTTGCCGCAGACCTCACCCAGAAACAGGTGGAAGTAGTGGCCGAAGGAGCCCACAAACGTATTGGAGCCGGTGTTTTCGATCTCCACCCGCCGGATCAAGGCTGCCGTCTTTTCGCCGTCCCCCGCGGGGCAGAAATCAGTGAAGTCCACTGTCAGGGCCGGATCGGAGGCCTCCAGAATCGTCTCCACAATCGCCGTATCGGGAAGGTAGCGCTGCTCAGATGTGAAGGTATCCTCGAACGTATAAATGAGCTTCCCGTGGCCGGGGCGGCCGGCATATATCAGGGGCAGACATTCGCGGATATTCTGTGCAAAGTCAATATGTGGATAAAAGAAGGTCATTATCTCGCCGCTGGCCCCAAGCGTACTCAGACAATGACCGTTTCCGACTGCGGCTGTGGGCAGATAGACCGCCATGCTTTCATTCCTCTTTTGTCGAAATTATCACCATCATGGCTTCGCGTGTGGCACTGTGCGTCTATTGCACCCTGCGATACGATTCCAAAACGGCGGCGACACTCCACGCCTGGGCGATACATCCGCGAGCGTAATGCGGCTCGTCACCGTCGAAGATCTCCGGGATGCTGCCGTGATGCTGCAGATATTCGACCAGTGGCCTGATGACATCTCGGACGTGCTTGCAGCTTTCGTCATTGACACCGTGTACGGTGAAGTACGTCCTGCAGTACGGTCCAATGAGCCACGGCCAGACGGTCCCCTGGTGATACGCGCCGTCGCGGCTGTACCGGTCGCCCTCGTAGCGCCCCTGGTATGCGGGATCGTCCGGCGACAGTGTCCGAAGGCCGAATGGTGTCAAAAGCTTCTGCCGGACGATCTGCAGGATGCTGCGGAGCTGTTGGTCGCTCAGCAGGCGATAGGTGAGCGCCCCGGCGATGAGCTGGTTGGGCCGCAGGCTCGCATCAGGCCCGTCCGGACCGATGACATCATAACAGTAGCCAAGACCGTCGTCGAAAAATGTGTCAACGAAGGAGGCTCGCACCTTCGTGGCCAGGTTGCCGAGTTTGGATCGGGTGTCTGTATCATCGAATTTGCCCGCCAAAAAATCCACCGTCCGCAGGGCATTGTACCACAGGGCGTTAATCTCCACGGGTTTGCCCTGCCGCGGGGTGACTACCCAGTCGTCAACCTTCGCGTCCATCCAGGTGAGCTGGGTATCTGCGTCACCGGCGTGAAGGAGACCGTCGTCGTCCACGCCGATATTGAAGCTGGTGCCCTCGATGTGGCTGTGGATAGACGATTGCATCGCCTCATAGACCCGGCCTTCGAAAAAGTCGAGGTCGCGGGTGGCGGCGTAATAATCCCGGGCGGCGGCGAACATCCACAGCGTCGCGTCACAGGTGTTGTATGCGGGTTTTTCGGACGCATCCGGAAACAAATTCGGAATCAGCCCGTTGTGCATATTTGCCAGGTAGGTCTGCAGAATATTCCTGCAATCGGCGTACCGCTTTGTGGCGATGGTCAGCCCCGGCAGGCTGATCATGGTGTCGCGGCCCCAGTCGGTGAACCATGGATACCCGGCAATGACGCTCTTTCCACCCGGGCGGTCTATAATAAACTGGTCGGCGGCGAGATGAAGCGCCTCGTCCACTTCGTCGGTCAAATTGGTGGTAAGCTCCGCCCGACGCTGACGTTCCCGCGCCGCGAGCTCCTTCACATCAACATCCTCCATGGGGCTGCAGCCGGCGACAACACTGGTGCTCTGGCCGGGATGCAGCAGCCAGCGGATTTCGCCCGGACAGTAAAGGTCCTCGGTGTCATCCAGCCCCCGGCGGGTTTCGACCGGGTAAGTGAAGTCGTAATACCATTCACCCGGCAGGCCGTCGGTCCCGCGTGAAAGATGGCCGTCACCGAACCACAGACACACGCGGGAGGCCTCGTCATAGGGCTGCACGCAGAAGTGTTCGGGGCTGTATTCGAGGCTGGCATTTATGGAGATGTTCGATTCCATAAGGTGGTGATAATCACGCCCCGAAATCAGGGGGTTCACCGCCAGCCAGGTCGCCTCCGGCGCATCCATCAGCGTGTAGCGGATGACCGTGCGGTTTTGTCCGTGGGGCATGAAAATCTCCTTGCGCACGCAGATTCCTTCGGCCTCCCAGGTGAAGGTCGGCCACGGCCGCCGCTGAAAATCCACCAGATACCGATAACCCTGCGGGTGGCAGGTGTCGGGATAGAGGTTGCAGGAGATGCCTATTTCGGTGTCGTCGAAAATCAATCGCTCTTCAAGCTTGTTCAAAAGCACGCGGCGACCAACGGGTGATCCCCCGGTCTGTGCCGCGGGATCGGCGACCAGCAGCCCGTGGTACCGCCGCGTGTTGCAGCAGGGGACGGTGGAGCTGGCAAAGCCCCCCAGACCGTTCGTTTCCAGCCACTCGTCACC
>JBKHJK010000052.1:0-8924 GCA_046538215.1 Armatimonadota bacterium | reverse complement strand
CGTCGGCCGCGTCGGGGCGAGCGATATTGGATTTGAGCACCCCTATTATGCCAGCGTCACGAAGCCGAAGCAGGCCGGGATGATTTTTGTGGCCGGTGATCGCGGGCTGTGTGGCCGGTACAATCGCAACGTGACACAGGTCGGCCGGAAGTATATTGATGAAGTCGGCTGCCAGGTGCAGGTCATTGCGGTGGGACAGAAGGCGTGTCTGCAGGCCCGGCGGCTCGGCTGGAATCTCGTTCAGACCTATCCTGAGCTGGCCGACATGCAGGACCCTAATGCAGGCCGAGACGCGGCTGCACAAATTCGCGCGATGTTTGATGACGGCGAATTTGAAGTCCTCCAGATGGCCTATACTGAATTCCACAGTGCCACGCAGTGGGAGGCTGTTTTGGAGCAAATCCTGCCACTGCCCAAAGCCGACATCCAGCAGGATGATGAGCTGGAATACATCTTCGAGCCGGACGCCCCGCAGTTTTTGGAAACACTGCTTCCAATGGCTGTGGAGGCGCGGATCGTGTACAACCTGGTCCAGGCACTGGCGGCCGAACATGCCGCACGCATGCTGGCCATGCGGTCGGCCTCTGACAACGCCGAGGATATGAAAGACAGGCTGCGGCGGCGTCTGAACCGCGCGCGGCAGCAAAAAATCACTCGCGAGGTCCTCGACATCATCACCGGGGCCGAGGCCCTCGGCCAGGGCTCATGATCCAGCCCGCGGCACCGGTTTTTCAGGCCTGCAGCCGGTGCAATGGTACGGCGAAGGCAGGGATTTGACAGACGTCACCGCCGAATTCCGATTGTTTCACCGATTTCGCCTTTATCGTCATTCACTGCACATAGGAAGCCACAGGAAGGCAACCAGACATGGCAACAGGAAAAGTTTTGCAGGTGCGTGGACCGGTCGTGGATGTGCGTTTTCCCGGCGATACCCTGCCCGAGTTGATGAGCGCAGTTCGTATCCGCGCCGAAGAGCGCGAGATTGATCTGATGGTCGAGGTCGCCCAGCATCTCGGTGATGACACCGTCCGGTGCATCGCCATGGACATTACGGACGGACTTGTGCGGGGAATGGATGCTGAAGATCTCGGCCACCCAATACGCGTCCCGGTTGGGAATCAAACGCTGGGCCGCATGTTTGACGTGCTGGGACGTCCCATCGACCATGAACCTCCGCCGGAAAATGCCGAGCAGTGGCCCATTCACCGTGAGGCTCCTGGCTTTAGCCAGCAGGACGTCGCTGAAGAGCAGTTTGAAACCGGGGTGAAGTCCGTTGATCTGCTGTGCCCGTTCCCACGAGGCGGTAAAATTGGGCTGTTCGGTGGCGCCGGTGTCGGCAAGACCATCCTGATCATGGAGCTTATCCGGAACGTAGGAACCGAGCACGAGGGGGTGTCGGTGTTCGGCGGTGTCGGTGAGCGCACCCGTGAGGGTAACGAGCTGTATCACGAGATGGACGAGGCGGGTGTTTTAGAGCAGACGTGTCTGGTATTTGGCCAGATGAACGAGCCGCCCGGAGCCCGGCTCCGCGTTGGTCTCAGCGCCCTGACGATGGCCGAATATTTCCGCGATGAAAGCGGGCAGGACGTTTTGCTGTTCATAGACAACATCTTCCGCTTCACCCAGGCGGGTTCGGAGGTGTCGGCACTGCTCGGACGCATGCCCTCGGCGGTGGGCTATCAGCCGACGCTCGACACCGAGATGGGCGAACTGCAGGAGCGCATCACCTCGACCCTGCAGGGCTCAATTACATCGGTGCAGGCCGTCTATGTCCCGGCCGACGACTACACCGACCCCGCTCCGGTGACCACATTCACACACCTGGACGCCAGCATCCACCTGTCGCGGGAGCTGTTCGAGCAGGCCATTTACCCGGCGGTTGATCCACTGGCCTCCTCCTCCCGCCTGCTCGATCCGCGCGTGGTGGGGGACAGGCATTACAGGGTGGCACGCGATGTCCAGGAGCTTCTGCAGCACTACCGCGACCTGCGGGATATTATCGCCATTCTGGGTATTGACGAGCTCTCGGATGAGGACCGGCAGACCGTGGCGCGTGCGCGGCGCGTGCAGCAGTTTTTGACACAGCCGATGTTCGTCGCCGAGCAATTCACCTCCATGCCCGGCGTGTATGTGCCAATCGAACAGACCGTTGACAGCTTCGAGAGAATCCTCACAGGCGAGTACGATGATCTGCCTGAACAGGCGTTCCGCATGAAGGCGAGTATTAACGAAGTGGTCGAGGATCATTCCGGGGAGGTCTGATGATGGCAGCGGCTGCCCTGGAAAAAAATATCAGTGTTGAGATTGTCACCCCGTCTGGTGTAGAATATGGGGGAACAGTGGAGGGGCTGGTTGTTCCGGGTGAAGAAGGATACCTGGGAATACGGCCCGGCCACGCGCCTCTTATGGCGGGGTTGCAGCCCGGGGTTGTGACGCTCCACCTGGCCGAAACTGATCATTATGCGGCTGTCAGCGGAGGCGCGATGGAAGTATTTGAGAACAGGGTCACTGTCCTGGCTGACACGGCAGAATCAGCGCCAGAAATTGATATTGCCCGTGCACGGGAGGCAATGGAGCGGGCCAAACGCCGGCTTCAGATGCCCCACCCCGCGCGGGCCGAACGCGGTATTGACACTGATCGGGCGCACGCGGCGCTCTTGCGAGCCACGGCGCGGTTGCGCACGGCTGAGAAGGCTGGACGCGCGGAGTCGCACACCGGAACATGAAGAACCATTCGCAGCCAGGACACAGCAATGATCCAGACCGGGGAGGGATGCATCCAATGAGTAGTATTCGAATCGTCGGCGGCAAACCTCTGGACGGCGAAGTGCGAGTGAGTGGTTCGAAAAATGCCACACTCCCACTCCTGGCAGCAGCGCTTCTCGTGGACGGCGAATCCTACATCGAAAACGTTCCCCGAATTGATGACATCCATGTCATGATACGCATGCTCGATTCCCTGGGGGCAGAGTGCGAGTTCATCGACTCCAGCACCCTGCGTATCAACGCTTCCAACATCTCTTCAGTCCGTGCCCCGTACGATTTGGTCCGCAAGATGCGCGGATCATTTTACGTTGCAGGGGCCCTGCTTGCACGGTCCGGCGAGGCCGAGGTTCCGCTGCCCGGCGGATGTGTCATCGGCTCCCGGCCCGTGGATTTTCACATTAACGGCTTCAAACAACTCGGTGCGGTGGTGCGCGAAGAGCACGGTGTCATGTACGCCCGGGCGGACCAGCTCACGGGCGCTCACATCATCATGGACAGCAGATATTGCAGCGTCGGCGCCACCGTCAATATCATGCTTGCAGCGACCCTCGCTGAAGGCACCACGATCATCGAAAACGCCTCCCGTGAGCCCGAGGTCGTCTGCTGCGAGCAGTTTCTGTGTGACGCCGGAGCACGTATTGAAGGCGTGGACACCAATGTGTTGACCATCCACGGCGTTGACTCACTGCATGGGTGTCGTTTCCGGTCTATTCCCGATCGTCTCGAAGCAGGCACGTTCCTGATGGCGGGGGCTGTCACCGGTGGCGATGTTGTCACCACCAGCGTTCAGCCGCGCCACATGACCACGGTGCTGGACACGCTGTGGAAGGCGGGTCTGCAGGTGGATATCGGTCCTGACTGGGTGCGCGTGGTCGGCGACCGCCGCCCGATGGCATTTGAGATTAACACTGCTCCATACCCCGGCTTTCCGACAGACCTGCAGCCAAATGCAACCGTCCTCGCATCCCTCGCAGTCGGAACCAGCATCATCGAAGAAACGATTTTTGACGCCCGCTTCACCCATGTTGATGAGCTGATGCGGATGGGTGCGAATATCCAGGTCAAAGACAGTGTTGCGATTATCCGCGGCGTTCGGAGTCTTTCGGGCGCGCCGGTGGAGGCCACGGACATCCGCGCCGGCTCCGCGCTTGTGCTGGCAGGCCTCGCTGCACAGGGTGAGACGGAAGTTTGCGCCGCAGAATTCCTCGATCGCGGATACGAAGACGTCGAAGCTAAGTTCCGCAACATCGGCGGCGACATGACCCGCATAGCTATGCCGGAGGGCGGCAGCACCGCTTATGCTGAGTCTCGGTGACCGCCTGGGTATTGACCTCGGCACGGCGAGCATCATCGTGTATGCTCGAGGACGCGGTATCGTTGTACGCGAACCCTCGGTCGTGGCCATGTCGCAAAGCACCGACAAGGTGCTGGCGGTCGGCCATGAAGCCCGTGAGATGCTTGGCCGCACTCCCGGAAACATCGTCGCCATTCGCCCCCTGCGCGACGGCGTAATTGCCAACTACTCCGTCACCCGCGAGATGCTTCGGTACCTGATTCGAAAGGCCTGTGGTCGTCACGCACGATTCTTCAAGCCCACCGTGGTCATCTGCATCCCCTCCGGCGCCACCCCGGTGGAGGAGCGAGCTGCGCTCGAAGCCGCCAAGGCCGCCGGAGCTCGGAAGGTTGTGCCGATCGAGGAGCCCATGGCCGCCGCTATCGGTGTCGGTCTCCCCATTGCCAGCGCCGGCGGAAATATCGTCGTGGACATCGGCGGTGGCACCACGGACATCGCTGTAATCTCCCTCGGCGGCATCGTCGTCAGTGATTCTCTGCGCGTCGGTGGAAATGCCCTGGACGAAGCCATCATCCGCCATATCCGTCACGTGTACAGCCTCGATATCGGCGAGAGAACCGCCGAGATGATCAAGACGGAGATCGGCTCGGCCTTCGAGATGGAGCAGGAGGAGGAAATGGAGGTCCGGGGCGTGGATATCGTCAGCGGGCTTCCCAAGACGGTGATCGTCAGCTCTCCCGAAGTCCGGGAAGCGATCTCGGAGAATGTCATCCAGATCGTGGAGGCCGTCAAGGCGCTGCTGGAGCGCACGGCTCCGGAGCTGGCCTCTGATATTATCGAGCGCGGCATCACCCTCACCGGCGGAACGGCGCTTCTGGAAGGCCTGGACCGCCTGTTACACCTGGAGACCGGAATCCCTGTCCATGTGCCTGATGACCCGATTTCCTCGGTGGCTCTGGGAACGGGGAAGGTGCTGGATCAGCTCGAAACAATGGGCAGGGGCTCCGAGCGCTTCCTGCGCGACAGCGGCTGGACGACATAAACGGCCAACGCCCAGTTGCGCCCGGCCTCCTCGCATCATCGTGCAAAATGACGCCAACCAATACCGACTGTTTTACTCCTGCGCCTGGTCTTTTAGCTCTTTGAGCTTCATCATCGCCTCGATGGGGGACATCGTCTCCAGGTCAAGCTTCTTGATTTCCTCGACGACGGGGTCGCGGACGCCTTCGAAAAGCTGCATCTGCACCGGGGGTGCGACCCGGGTGACTGCTTCCTCCGAGGGCGACACTCCCAGGTCCGCACTCTCCAGCGTTCGCAGAACCTCTTTTGCCCGGTCTATCACTGATCGCGGCAGCCCCGCGAGCCGGGCCACCTGGATGCCGTATGAACGGTCGGTGCCCCCCGGCATGACTTTGCGCAGGAAAATGATCTCATCGCCCTCTTCTTTCACCGTGATCCGCAGATTCCTGACGCTGTCCAGAAGCTCTTCGAGCTCGTTGAGATGGTGGTAATGGGTGGCGAACAGGGTCTTGGCACCAATGGCTTTCACCAGATACTCCGCGACTGCCCAGGCCAGTGACATCCCGTCATAGGTGGAGGTCCCCCGCCCGATTTCATCGAGAATCACGAGGCTTCGCTCGGTGGCGTTTTGCAAAATGTTGGCGGTTTCGGTCATCTCGACCATGAAGGTTGATTGCCCGGTGGCGAGATCGTCGGACGCCCCGACCCGTGTAAAAATCCGGTCAACAAGACCGATATGAGTCTTTCGCGCCGGCACGAAAGATCCCATCTGCGCCATCAGGGTGATCAGCGCCACCTGTCGCAGATATGTGGATTTGCCGGCCATATTTGGACCGGTGACGATCAGAAGCTGGTTGTCACTGCAATCCATGTGAGTGTCATTGGGCACGAAGAGCTCGTCCCGCAAATTGACCTCAACAACCGGGTGCCGGCCGTCTATGATCTTGAGGGTATCGGAGTGATCAAGAGTCGGTTTAACGTAATTATATTCGGTGGCCGCCAGTGCCAGTGAGACCAGCATATCCAGCTCCGCCACCGCCCGGGCGGTGGTCATAATGCGGTCGCTGACCTGCGCTACCCGGTCACGGATATCCACAAAGAGCTCGTATTCGAGGCTTTCGCTACGCTCATCGGCGCCAAGAATTTTCGCCTCTTTCTCCTTCAGTTCCGGGGTGATGTACCGTTCGGAGTTCGTCAGCGTCTGCTTGCGATCGTAATCGTCCGGCACACGGTCGAGGTTGGCGTTGGTGACCTCGATATAATAGCCAAAGACCTTGTTGAAGCCGACTTTCAGTGACGAGATGCCGGTGCGCTCACGCTCGGTCTTTTGCAGGTTGGCGATCCAGTCACGACCATTTGCAGCCGCCTGTCGCAGCTCATCAAGCTCGTCTGAATAGCCGTCTTTGATGATACCGCCCTCGGTGATGACGGCCGGCGGCTCCTCGACGATGGCGTTGTGCAGCAGCGTGCACGTTTCATCCATCGGGTCCAGGCGGTCTTCTATATCATGTAGCAGTTGTGCATCTGCGCCGCCGAGCTCCTGCTTGATCTGCGGGAGCTTCTGCAGCGAAACCGCCAATGCACGGAGGTCCTTGGCGTTTGCAGTACCTGCCGTCGCCCTCGTTGCCAGGCGTTCGAGATCGTATATCTCCGAAAGCTGCTGTCCGAGCTGGTCGCACAGAATCGGATCGTCAACGAGGTTTTCGACAGCATCATGGCGAGCCCGTATTTCATTCAGGTCCAGCAGCGGCTGCAGCAGCGCTGACCGTAGCATGCGGCCGCCCATGGGCGTCTTAGTCTTATCCAGCAGCCCCAGCAGCGTCTGGCTGCGGCCCCCGCCGCGGATGGTCTCCACCAGCTCCAGATTGCGCCGCGTGGCCCCGTCAATGACCATGAAGTCGTGGGTGGAATAGGTGGTGATGCCTGTCAGGTGCGGCATCGTTTCGCGCTGGGTGTTTTTGAGGTACCTCAGAGCCTGCGCGGCCGCCGCGACCGCCGCCGGGAAACCTTCACACCCAAATCCGCGCAATGTGTTGACACCGAAATGCTCCCTCAACTGTGCGGGGGGACTGTCGAAGGACGAGTCGGACTCCGCCACCGTGACCGGCACCTCAACGGCATCATTGAGGGCGGCGAAAATCTCCCCGTCGTCGGCCAGCGTTTCACTGACAAGGACCTCCGCCGGCTGCAGTCTCACCAGCTCATCCAGTGTGGCGGCGAGGGTGAGGTCCATACTGTTGGGAGTCGTCCCCGGCAGGCGGTCGTCATCGGTTTCTGGCGCCTTGATCGGATCAATCTCGGTGACGAGAAAGTCGCCAGTGGAGATGTCAACGGTCGCCAGGCCGTATGCGCCGCCGGTTCGCTGCAGCGAGACGAGGAAATTGTGCGCGGAGGTGCCGATGAGCTCGTCCTCCAGCAGTGTACCGGGCGTGACCACCCGTGTGACCTCGCGACGGACCAGCCCCTCGGCCTCCTTCGGGTCTTGCACCTGCTCGCAGATTGCTGCTCGATAGCCCTTCTCCACGAGCTGGCGAAGGTAGCTGTCGAGCGCGTGGTGGGGGACACCGCACATCGGCATCTTCTTATCATTCTTCGCTTTTCGGCTGGTGAGTGTCAGATCCAGCTCGCGGGCGCCGATTTCGGCATCCTCACCGAACATCTCGTAAAAGTCACCCATGCGGAAGAGCAGGAGCACATCAGGATGCTCGCGCTTGGCCTGCGCCCACTGTCGGTACATGGGTGTAAGGTCTTTATCAGCAAGCATAGAATGAAAATCCCGTCCAACAGTTCCGTGTGGCGTGGGTACTTATTATAGCTGGTTTCAGGTGTGGCTGGCGAACCGGCCCATCACTGAGATGTCAGTAACGGCCGGCCGGCGGCGGTGGCGTCAATGGTGATTTCGACAAGCTGCAGGCTGCCGTCGGCGATGCGGACCTCGCGGCTGTCGGTGTCCACCCGCACACGCGCTTCGGGAGCACCGGCTTCACGGGCACGGCGAAGGGCAATGGTGGCCGCCTGGTCTCTGGCCGCCTGCACCGCCCGCTCTACCTCAACATATTCCTTTCGGGCGTCGCGACTGTGAACGACGTAGTTGCCGATTTCGCCCGGCCGGATAATGACACGTTCGTGGGCGATCACTTCGGAGGCGACGGCACCGATGGCATTGGCGACCTCCGCGTGGTCCGGTATGGTTACTTTCGCCTGCAGTCGTTTGGCGAGATCCGGGAAAAACGCCCTCACCGGCGCACCGATGGCGACAAGGTCCTGTGTGAACTCACAGCGCACGCGCATGGGCTGACCGTCGGCACGCGACAGCGCACTATCCAGCATGGTTCGGCACAGCTCGCAATCGCACCCCTCACTGGCGTGCTGAGACAGTCGGTACGATGAGAGCAGCACCTGCAGACACAGTTTTTCTACGACGGTTTCATGAATGCGTTCGGCGACAATGCCGGGAGCCTCACCATACAGATCCGCAAAGACCTCCAGCGCGTGAGTGGCGGCCCTTTGATCCCATGCGACGAACTCTCCGGTGGTGTGCAGGACGTCGGTGGGGGTCAAAGCACTGCGCTGGACATGGCCGCTGTCTTCGAGCTCCTCCGTCCGGAGCAGGCGCGGCGACTGGAGCCCCAACCGTCGCGCCAGGGCCGCGCGTGACAGCGGGCCGTCGGCAAGGGCCTCCAGCATTCGCCGCTGGCTTTCGCTCAGAAGATCATTGTTGCGGACCGTGGAGCCGATGGTGAAAAAGTCGAGGGCCTCGGCGGTGCTGCGGTTCCGCACGACCAGAGGATCGAGCGCCATAATCTGCTCGCGCGCCTGGTCGGAATGATCCGCCAGATACGAC
>JBKHJK010000051.1:0-9083 GCA_046538215.1 Armatimonadota bacterium | reverse complement strand
GTGGTGGCTCGTCCGTGTCTTCGCCAGTGGCCGCAGGCTCGGTCGCCTCGTCGAGGACACAGCGGGGCGGCCCTTCTGCAGGGATGATGCGGCGGACGATAGTCTCACCTGATACCAGGTCCACTTCGCCATCGGTGTATGTGACCTCATAGCCGAGGGTCTCGGCCACGAATCGAAGCGGGATAAACACCTGGCACTCGGAAAGGACCGGGGCCACCTGGAGTTGGCGGGCCTCCCCATTGACGAGGGCCTGCGGATACCCCACCTGCATGACAATCTCCGTATTGCCGTGCTGTACCGTCACCGTTCGCGTTGCCGGCGACCACAGGATATGAGCGCCGAAATCCTCCAGGACATCCCGCGCAGGAACCAGGAGATGACCGTCGGTGCAAACCGTCTCGACCCGGAGGGTGTCCAGCGCGTGGGCACTAAAAGCCAGTACGATGGTACAGCAGACGCAAAACAGAAGACTATATCGTCTATTCACGGTGTCTCCCCCATACATAAACCTGGTGCTGTTTCGTACTGTGGCAGACGGTCGCCAGCGCGATGAGTTCACATTTGCACCGTTTCCGCCAGGACAGCGTGAACGGGCAAAGGAGGATTGAGGCGGTCGCAAGGGAAATATTCAGGAGTTGCGTTTGCACTATATTACCATTTTTTCGGCAGGATGAGACTCTATGAACCACAGGCCTCGAACGCTCAGTATCACCTCCCGTGCGGACCTCGATGTAGAGCTTGAAGCCGCAAATGTGACCGAATACGGCGTCGTCCGGATGGCTCCACGCGGCCGCATGATCGCCATGCGCCTGGAAAACGTTCGAGGCAAAGCTGCCAATCTGATGAAGCAGCACATGCTCGCGGCAGGTGGAGACGTGGCTGTGGGCGAGCAGGTGGCGGGCTTTGACGATACGCCTGCGCCGGTGATTATTCTGGGGACCCGCGAGCATTACGGTCACCTGATGGCCAACCTTGCCATGCAGCCGTTCGGCCTCCCCAAAATCGCCGAACAGATCGCCCGGGCGCTCCACAACGCCGACAGTACCCCCGAGCCCGTCCGGTGTGGTGATCGAGAGCTTCGGTTTGACCATCGCACTCTTGTGATGGGAATTATCAACGTGACCCCGGATTCGTTTTCAGATGATGGCCTCAGTGGCGATCTCGAAGCCGCTGTTGAGCAGGCCAGAGACTTTGCCTCTGCAGGCGTTGATATCCTCGATGTCGGCGGTGAATCCACGCGCCCCGGATCAGAAGAAGTCCCCATAGATGAGGAAATCGAGCTTGTGTCCCCCACCATCGAGGCGATCGTCTCGGAGCTGGATGTTCCGGTCTCCATTGATACCTCCAAGCCGGAGGTGGCCCGGCACGCTGTCGGCCTCGGCGCCAGCTTCATCAACGATGTGTACGGCCTCCGCAGGGACGGGATGATCCAGGCGGTGGCCGAGACCGGGTGTGGTGTCTGTATCATGCACATGCTCGGCGAGCCGCGAACGATGCAGGATAACCCCACCTACGATGACCTGATAACCGACATCTACGATTTTCTGGCCCGTCGCCTGGAGGCGGCGATCGAAGGCGGGGTCGAGGAAAACCAGATTATGATTGATCCGGGTTTCGGGTTCGGAAAAACGGTGGATCATAACCTCGAAATCGTCCGGCGCCTGCGGGAATTTCGCTCCCTGGGCCGGCCCGTGCTCATCGGCGCCTCCCGAAAATCCACCATCGGCCGGGTGCTGGACATCCCCGAGCCTCAGGAGAGACTGTGGGGAACGGCCGCCGTGAATGCGGTGGCCATCACCAACGGCGCCGATATCATCCGCGTGCATGATGTGGCGGAGATGACACAGGTCGCGCGGATGACCGACGCGGTGCTTTACGGCTCCGGGGAGGCTGAAAAATGACTCGCCCCGGGAAGGTCGCTCTCCGCCGGGAGGTTCTGGAGCGGCGCGACAGTCTCGATGACGCCCAACATCGCCGCATGAGCGCGGCGGTGATGCAGAATCTGAAGACGCTCCCGGATTTTCAGGCCGCACGGACGCCACTGCTGTTTGCCTCATTCGGCAGCGAGGTGGATACCTGGCCGCTTCTTGAGGCACTGGTGCAGTCGGATGTCACCCCGGTGCTGCCGGCGGTGGGCGAGCAACCGGGCGTCCTCCGTCTGCGAGCCGTGGAAGACTCCGACGCCGACCTAACACCGGGGCCCTGGGGCATCATGGAGCCCACGGACGCCTGCCGGGAGCTGAAGGTCGGCGATCTCGACTTTATCCTGATACCGGGCGTCGCTTTCGACGAAACCGGGCGGCGGCTGGGATATGGCGGCGGATATTACGACCGCCTGCTGGAAGCAGCGGAATGGTGCCAGCCCGCTCTCTCGCTGGCTGCGGTGGCCTTCGAGTTGCAGATTGTGCCCCTGGTCCCGGCACAGTCACATGACCGCCGTGTGCCGGTCGTTGTTACCGAGAACCGGATCATCAACTGCTCTGGAAATGGGTGAGGATGAATGAAACGCGATGTTATCCGGATCGTCAACATGACCTTTTACGGCCACCACGGGGTGGATGAGTCCGAACGCGAGCTCGGGGGAAAATTCGCCCTCGATATCGAGCTTTATGCCGACCTGACTGAAGCCGGACGCACGGATGACCTGAACAAAACGATTGACTACAAGGCTGTCTATGACTGCGCCCGTGAGGTCGAAGCGGACCGGAAATACCTTCTCATTGAGGCACTTGCCCATGATGTCGCAAAAGCGATTCTCGAAAACTTCGAGGTCCAGGCGGTCACCGTCCGCGCCCGAAAACAGAGCGTGCCGCTGGGGGGCCTCATTGACCATACAGAAGTCGAAATCCACCGAGAACAAAGCGAACTCCCAGATCTATAAACGACAGGAGCGCCGATCATGCAAAACCCGGTCAAGCTCGCAAAAGGTGAAGAGGAACAGCTCTTTGACGCCCAAATGCTGTACGACATGGTGGACGAAGAGATCGAATTCCGGGACGTGGGTGTCAATAACTCCAGTCTCGTTCCCGGCGGGGAGTTGCCTCTCGATGCCCACGATGACAAGCTGGAGATCGTCACCCCCATCGCCCTGGGGGAAACCGAGGGGCCCGTCGCCGTCTATACCGACGGTGAGGGAGGATATGAGATCGAGCTGGCCTCCTATGACAGCATTGTCGTTCCGCGCGGTGTCCGGCATACGGCCCGGAACGTCTGCGACACGACGGTCATTCTATACATCACAAACTTCCGCTACAACGACTGATACCACACAGGGGGAGTGTTGAGCGTGCTGACAGATTTGACGGTGCGGGATTATGCGCAAAAGCTCGCGTCAGATGCACCGGCGCCGGGCGGAGGGAGTGCGGCCGGACTGGTCGGAGCCCTCGGTGTGGCCCTCGGGGAGATGGTCGGCAACTTCACCGTGGGCAAAGAAAAGTTCGCCGATGTCGAAGAGGAGGTCGCCGCGGCTCTGAGCAGGCTCACCGAGCTGCGCAACCGGCTTCTTGACCTCACCAATCAGGATGCCGCGGCGTACTCACAGGTTGGCGAGGCGTACGGGATGCCTAAAGACACTGACGAACAGAAAAAGCAGCGCCAGCAGGCCATACAGGAGGCGCTGCAGGCCGCTGCAGACGTCCCCGCACAGGTGATCCACTGCTGCCATGAGGCCGTGGGGGAGCTTCCGGTGCTGCTGGAGAAGGGAAACCAGAACCTGGTCAGTGATGTCGGGGTCGCCGCAAAGCTCGCCATAGCCGCCGCGGACTGTGCGTGGCTGAATGTGGAGATCAACTGTGCGTACATGAAGGACGAAGAATGTATCGCACAGCTCCGCTCGTCGCTGCAGGAGCCGCTCGACGCCATACGAACCAGGGGCAGCAATATCTGGGACGAGACTGTCAGCCGCGTGCAGGCGTGACAGCGACAAACACACGGGGGAAAACCGGAGACATTACCGGCGGGAGGCACATCGGTGAAACCTGAAAACACGAAGCCACAGGACCGTTCGGCCCAGCGGTGGAAAAGCAGCGAGCTGTCACAGCCCGGGGCCGACCCGGTTGAGGTGCGCGCCCATCATCTGTTGTGTGCCATGTGCGTGCGGGGCGGGTGCGATGATCCACCGGACGGCCTGGATGCCATTCAGCCCGTGCTTGACGCCATGTGGGAATATCCGTACGTGTCGCTGAAAATCACCGCCGACCTTGACTGCAACCGCGCCCATTATTTCGACGTCTATGAGGACCGTGACGGCGAGCTTCCTGCGGACTTTGAACAGCGCCAGGCCGATTATGCAGGACGCCGGCGCGATCTGGAGGTCTGCCGGCTTATGGGCATCGCTCCCGGGACTATCCTGCCGGCGATGCAGGCCTACCAGACGATTTTTGAGAGCATTGACAGCGTGGAGGGCATTTGCACCTCCAGCAACCCGGATTCCGACGTGTGGCCGGAATGTCCGCATGCCCATGACGGATGCTTCGACCGCATCCGCCACCACGAGAAGTACAGCGCCTCCGAGCAGGCCGAACGCGGCGAAGATATGGACGGTGTCGGCATCTGGGCGATGCTGCGGCACAGGACTCGCGAGGATATGCAGCAGGCAAAAGAAGAAACGGTCCGGATGATTGAGGAGGCCGACCGCCTGTACATCCGCCCCCAGCACGTGTTGTGTATTCTCTGCACCGCCCATAAGGACGAGCCGCTGGTGCAGGACAACCTCATCGAGCTGCGCTGGAAGATGGAAGAAGACCCGACCATCCCCGTCACCCTGACCGAGGGCTGCTGCATGGTGTGCGATCCGTGCAACGTCTATCATCCCGGAGAGCACCTGTGCCTGTATCACCACATCAAGGACCAGCTCCGGGACCTCGACATCCTGGAGGCGCTCGACCTGCCTCCGGGGGCAACGCTGCCGGCCGGTGAGCTGTACCAGCGCGTGTATGACCGGATCGAATCACTCACGCAGATCTGCGGGTGGGGCGACGAAAAGAAGACAGCGCAGTTCTGGGCACCCTGCAGCGGGCACGCAAAGGATCTGCTGCAGAGCTGCAGAGAAGACGGCGTCCTCACCGGTCAAAACGACCTCTAAGGCCGGTGCGAACGTCTCAATTCATATATCAATGCAGCGGGTGTACAATAGGATTGACAGGCAGTAACCGACAACGGTATGGAGCGAGACCGTACCGGGAGGGATAAATATGCCACAGAATGCTGAGCTTCAGGTTGCTCTTGATTTTATCAACGGTTCGCAGGCGATGCGTGCCGCACATGAGGCGTATGAGGGCGGGGCTCGTCGACTGGAGGCGGGAACGCCGCTGATCAAAAGCGAGGGCCTCGATATCGTCCGTCAGCTCCGCAGCGAATTTCCGGACGCCACCATCGTGGCCGATATGAAGATTATGGACGCCGGGCGGGTTGAGGTGGAAGCCGCCGCCAAGGCCGGTGCCGATATCGTGGCCGTCCTCGGGGCTGCCTCCGATGCCACCATCCGCGAATGTGTGGAGGCCGGTGAAAGCTACGATGCAGAGATTATGGTGGATCTCATTGAGGTCGGCGATGTCGCCGCACGCGCTTACCAGGCCCAGAAAATGGGCGCCGCCATCATCGGCGTTCACGCCGCCATTGACGTGCAGATGGAGGGGAAAACGCCGTTTGAGAGTCTCCGGGCCGTTTCGGAAGCCGTTGACATTCCCGTCGCCGTGGCCGGAGGGATCAACTCCGAAACCGCTGCGGAGGCCGTCGAAAACGGTGCCAGTGTCGTGATTGTCGGCGGTGCGATCATTAAGGCCCCCGATGCCAAAAAGGCGACCGAAGACATCATCCGGGCCATAGAAACAGGTGAGACAATCGCCACGGAAAAGTACAAGCGGGGTGGCGCCGAACAGCTCCGCGAGATCTTCAGCGGCGTCTCCGCGGCCAACGTCTCCGACGCCATGCACCGGAAGGGTTGGGTCCCCGGCCCGCTGCCGATTCGCCACGGCATGAGGTGTGTCGGCCCTGCCCTGACTGTATGGACCTACCCCGGCGACTGGTCCAAACCGGTCCAGGCCATTGATCACGCGCCCGAAGAAAGCGTGCTCTTCATTGATGTCCGCGGCCAGGGACCCGCCGTGTGGGGCGAAGAGGCGACCAAGAGCTGCATCAGCAGGGGGCTGGCGGGTGTGGTCATCCACGGCGCCGCCCGCGACACCGCCGAGATCGCTGAATTGAACTTCCCCGTCTTCAGCACCCTCAGAGGGCCCGCCGCCGGGGATCCCAAAGGCCTTGGCATGATTGATGTGCCCCTGCATATCGGCGAAACCGACATCCGCACCGGCGACTGGGTCATTGCCGATGACGATGGTGTGGTGGTTGTGCCCAAGGAGCGCGCCGTGGAGATCGCCAACCGCGCCATGGATGTGGTGGAGCGAGAGGCGCGGGAAAAGACGGAGATCACTGAAAAAGAGATGACCCTCGGGCAGGTTTCCGAGCTCATGCGGTGGGAGCAGCAGCGGGGCGAAGGAGACAGGGAGTGAACGAATGCAGGGCCTGACACTCCCTGATGACGCGCATATTATCGTGGTCGGCCCCGGGTCCATGGGGCTGGTGCATGCGGTTTTCCTGCACGTGGCCGGCCACCGCGTCACACTGCTGGACTACCGACCGGAACGCGCCGAGCGCATCACAACCAGCGGTGTGACCGTCACGGGCGTCGCCGACCTGCATGCAGATGTCCCCGCAACCGCCGATCCCGCACAGATCGGGACCGCTGATCTGCTGATATTCTTCGTGAAGGCTTACAGCACGGAGGCCGCCGCCGCTCATGCAGCGCCCTGCATCGGCGAACGGACGGCACTACTGACACTGCAAAACGGTCTCGGTAATCTCGAACATCTCACAGGTGCGGCTTCACCGCGACAGGTGCTGGCAGGGACCACCTCCACCGGCGCCTATCGAACCGGTGAAGCCACCGTCCATCTCGCGGGCATTGGCGATGTGCAGATCGGATCCGTCGGCAAAAACAGGGGCCTTGCCCGGCAGATGGTGGAGATGCTTGACGACGCGGGCTTCCCGGCGCAGGTTGCAGACGATGTTGACACCATCCTGTGGACCAAGGCGATCATTAACGCCGGCATTAACCCGCTGGGGGCGCTGGCGAAGGTGCAAAACGGCCACATCCCGCAAATCCACGCACTTCGCCTCTTACAGGAGGGCCTGGTTGCGGAGGCCGTGCGAATTGCGGAGGCATCAGGTATCGCGCTTGAGGGCGATCTTTTGGAATATACGCGGCAAATCTGCGCCCGTACCGCTGAAAACCGGTGCAGCATGCTCCAGGATCTTTCCTCCGGCAACCAGACTGAAATTGAGCAAATCAATGGATACATCGCCGCCGAGGGCCGGCGTCATGGCTGTTCGACCGTGTATAATTCAGCGGTGACCCGGCTGGTGAAAGCGGCTCAACAACAATGAAAGGAAGTCCGTAGATGATAGTAATCGGCGAACTGATCAACGGCACTCGCGACCGTATCGCAAAGGCGATTAGAGAGCGAGATGACGAGTATATTTCGGACCTGGCCATGCAGCAGGCGGAGGCCGGTGCGGATTTCATTGACTGTAACCCCGGAACCGTCGGTGATGATGAAGTCAAGGACATGGTCTGGCTCGTGGAGACCGTCCAGGAGGTCACCTATCTTCCTATCTCCTTCGACAGCCCAAACGTGGAGGCGGTCAAAGCGGCGCTCGACGCGTACCACGGCGAAGAGACGCCCATGATCAACTCCATCACCGCCGAAGATGAGCGCATGGACGCGATGCTCGACCTCGTCGCAGACAGCGGCGTCAATATCATCGCCCTGGTGATGTCCGATGACGGGATGCCTTCAAACGCCGATGACCGGGTCAATACCGGCCTGGAGCTCATCAACACACTCACGGGTGCCGGGGTGGAGCGGGATCATATCTTCGTGGACCCCGTCATCGCCCCACTGGGCACGGATCACGAGGTGGGCCGCGAAATTCTTGAGGCGATCGGCGAAATTCACACTGAGGAGCCGGAGGTACATATCACCTGCGGGCTGTCGAATATTTCTTTTGGCCTCCCCCAGAGGCGGCTGTTGAACCGGATATTCTTGAGCCAGTGTGTGGCCGTGGGGCTGGATTCGGCCATCCTCGATCCCCTTGACCGCGAGCTGATGGCGACGTGCTGTGCGGCGGAGGCTCTCGCAGGAACTGACGAGATGTGCATGACCTATATCCGGGCGTCCAGGGACGGGATACTCGGCGGCGAGTGATTTATGGTCAGAATGAGATGTGCTCTGGCGGGCGCGGCTGTGCTGATCGCCGGGTGGTTGTTGTTGCTCGGATATATGGCCGCGTGGCAGGCACCGGCATTCTACGAAAAAATCGGCACCGCCGCTCTGGACTGGGGTCTGGTGGGAGTGGCGACTGCGTACTATTCGCAGGCCGCCGATGATCGCACCCGGACGCTTCCACACCTGGACCCCGAAGCACGGACAGATGCTTTGAACGATATCGCCCACGACCGCCTGGTTGCCGCCCGGATTCTCCTCAGCGCCGGCCGTCCACACGCAGCGCTCTCATTCGCCGAAAGTGCCGCCGAGATCAGCCCGGATAATATGGAGGCGGAAGCCCGCGTGTGGCGCATACGGTATCTGTGTGGTGCCAAAGCCGGGGCGAAACAGCGGCTGGGGCTGCTTGCACTGCGGCCAGATGAGCCCGATGCTCTGGTCGCCCTCGCCGCCTGCCTGGCTGACGAATCACGCCTGGAGAGCGCCCGGGCGCTGCTGGAGAAAGCGCTTCAGACAAACCCCAGGTGTGGGGTGGGATGGCTGGAGCTGGCGCGAGTTTTCCGGATGCAGGACGACCGCACCAACGCGCTGAGAGCGGCGATCAAGGCCTATCAATCCGCCGACAGACAACCATCGGTGCGGTCTGAGGCGGCAAAGGCCATCATCGCCCTCGGGGCAAAAGAGTCCGGATACGTCATCGGGGGCCACACCCTTGATTACTGGCAGCAGGCCGCCGCATACTGGATGGTGACCCACCGCGCACTGCTGATGGTGGCGGGCCTGTACGTGATCTTCCTGTTC
>JBKHJK010000050.1:0-9095 GCA_046538215.1 Armatimonadota bacterium | reverse complement strand
CCCCATCGCTGAGAGGAGCCGACCATGGACTCCAGCTGTTATCGGCTGGGTCGGAGTTGTTCCCGGAGCGGGTGAGCAGCTTCGCCGACGCCCTGCCTTCGACCATGGTCATCCACACCACCCGTCCCCACCGGGTGAGACGTTTGGCGTCGAGGACAGACGATTCCAGCCAGCCGCTGGCGGGACCGGCGGCGTCGAGAAGATGAAGCGCTCCAAGATTTGAGGTGCCCGCATACAGCTTCCCATTCCCCCCAGTCTGCAGGCAGGTGACGCTCTCGTCCTCACTTTCGAACACAAAAGTGTGCTGCTTTTCACCGGTGATTTCCAGAAGCTTGCCATCATCACCAGTGCCGGCATACAGGCGGTCTGCAATGAAGGCGAGGGAGTGAACCGCCATCTTCTTATCCTCGTACAGTGCGGTGACGTGACCGTCGGGTGCAACCCGATAAACGCCCCCCTTGCCGGAGGGCCCGTTATTGCTCGTCGCTGCAAATATGTGGCCGGCGTGCCTGCTGTCTTCAGGTGCAACGGCCAGAGCAGTGATATCGCTGCCCTTGGCGTCAAAAAGCGCCGAACAGTGCCCTTCGCTGTCGAGGCGATACAGGATCCCTTCGCTGGCGCTCCCGAAATATGTGTGATGTTCGTCCGCCGCCATGCACAGCACGTGAGCCTGGCTGAGATCGAGGACCTCCGTGAAACTGTCTTCCTCAATGCGATAGACCTGGCCGCTGCTGCCGGTACAGGCCAGGATTTCTCCCGAGGCGCTGCGGCCAATGTCCCACACATAGTCCACCGGCAACTCGCAATACTCCTCGGGGGATTTATCGCCCTCGATGCGGAGAATCCTGCCGCCGGGGGCGGTGGCGGCGAGGAGGCCGTCGCCAACCGTGAGCAGTCCCGTGACCATGAAGCTGTCGGTGTCGGCGTATAGCTCCACTTCGTCTCCGGTTGTGCGGTATATCCGCCCGTCGGTGCCGGTTCCGAAGTAAACGGTGCCATCGGCGTCGGCAGTGGATGAAAGGACAAAAAACTCGGGCGGAAACTCGACTTTCGCTATACGCGGCGCAAGCATCACCACACCGTCACTGCGCACCGCGATGCCCTCAGACTTACCTTCGCTGAACTCATCGGCCTCCGTTTGGGCCCAGACATCAGGCTGGCGGGAGATCATATCCTTATCCGCAGCCGGCTTTTCTTCTTCCTCGGCGCCCTCTTCTGCGTCTTTTTCGCTCTCGTCATCGCCATTGTCCCCGTCATCGTCCTCGCCCAGCAGCATTTTCAGGCCCGGCGGGAGATCCGCCGCGGGGGCGGGAGGCTCGAGGTTGAAGTGCTTTCTCATGCCGGTTGCAAAATCGTTGGAGAAAGCACTGGCCGCCCAGCCGTGGGTGATGGGGACGACTGCACCGGAAGGGAGAAATCCGTCAGTGACACTGGTCTCATTATTCGACGTCGGCTGCGTCGGTTTGGGAGTGGCGCCTTTTGCCCCCTCGCGGTCGGCGGTGGGGAGAGCGAGGTACTCCACGCCGTACAGGACGTGTTCGCTCGGGCGTATTTCAGAAAGCTCGGAACTCCCGCTCTTAAGATCCGTGCGGGGAGAGCTTTTGATAAGGTTCTCGTACGATCCCGGCAGCCTCCACAGGGTGGTATCGCCGGCCAGGAGACCGGTTCCCGGTAGTGCACCGATGACCGCAAGCTGATCGTTGCGCTCCATCTTCTCGAAAAACTCGATCACCGATTCCAAATCTGTGAAGGTGGGCTGCAAAAGACGTAATCGAGACCGGATTGTCCACGCATCGCCGCCGTTGCACACCGCAAGCCGTAACGCCCCCTTGGGGGTATCAATGGGGATATCGAGAGTGACGATCTCTTCGACGGCTTCCGCTCCATCGGGTCGGGTGACAACGTGCAGATGCAGCGGCTCTCCGGCGCGTGCGACTGTTTCTTCGGCATAGACCCGCTCGATGAGGGCGGTGTTGTCCGTGCGGGTGAACTCAGCGGTCGCCTCCACCCTCTCAACGCCCTGAGGGCGGAAGCGGTTCTCCTGAAGCAGATACATCGGGAAGGTCAGGTCGGACAGCAGCGTCATGGCGACCGATGAGTGGTAATAGAAGCTCTCGGTGCGCTCGACCGTGTCGCCGTGGGTCCCCGTAACTTTGAAGTGCAGGGTGGCTATGCCCTCATAGTTGGGGCTGAAGGTGGCCTGCACAGCCGATATCATCGCCATCGAGATGAGCTGTGAGGTCAACAGCGGCTGGTCACAGACCTCGACGGAATAGCTCTTTTTTACGTCGCGGCTTTTGTCCACGATGGTGAACGAGGCCGGAACCATGGGTGGGTCTTTCTCCAAAGTCGCCCCGACGGCCCACGGATTGTCGCTGAAGAGCGTGCCCACTGTTTTCATCGCCGAACCGATCTTCCCCGACCGCTGGATGCTGGGCATCACGTCATGGATGTAAGCGCTGCAGAAGGGAAGCTCGACGGGCCCCAGTTCCATCATCGGGTGGCCGAACGCCATCACCTTATCGCCGTTTCGGTAGGTGAGCGTGCCCACTGCAGATGCCTGAAAATCGCCCTCCATCAGGCGCACGGCCACCGCCGATCCGGGCTGCAGATCCACCGGGATATTCTCCTCCATGCTTCCCGGCCCGGCCGCCGGCTCGAGATCATAGGGCCTGAGCAACTCGCCCATAAGCTCCATGGCTTTCCCGCTGAACCCGCTGCAGGTGAGCTGGGGCAGCACGGGCTGCAGCACGATGGTATATGCATCCGCAAAGGGCGATTTTGATGCTCCAATCACCGCACCTGTGATCTGCCGCCCGGCGATCTCAATCGGTTCATCCGTTCTATATGCGCCAGCAGCGTTTGCCCGGCGCTCCTCACCCGTGGGCCATGTGCCTTCCAGCATCGCCTCGACGGGGGTGATTCCGAACATCGCCTCTTTCTGCCACGACCATCCGTATCCCAGAGCGCCGACCAGCTTTCCGTCAATGTAGCAGGGGCTGCCGCTCATGCCGCCGATAATTCCGGCATTGCGTTGTGTCGGTGGTCCGCCGGTAATCTGGCCGAGAATAATATCGTGGCCATAGATGACCTTATTCATCCGGCCAATAACCTCGAACTCGAACTCCTCCACCTCGACACCCTGAAAGACGGATCTGCCCACCCCTGTCATGCCCCGTTCAACGTCTTCGGCCCGCATCATCGTCGCGGGGTCGAAACCGGAAGCCGCACTGCACACCCCCGTCGCGATGATCAAAATGGTGATGGACACCGAGACCGTGAAACTGCGATATATGCGATCCATTTTTCACTCCACAAAGAGAAGCGGCGGTGATCTGATAAATAGTAATTGCAGGATGCGGTCACTGGTTATCTCGGTACCATTACGGAGGCGAACACCGGAGACTCCCCCGAACATGCGGGGTGCATTGACCTGCAGCCACCCCGGCGGCGTCCGAGAAAACCCACATGCAGCTCCCGACGCCGGTAACATCCAGCATTGAGCATATCATATTCTGACCGAATGTGGGAATATCTCCCGCCTACTCAACCGCCCAGATGTTGGGTTCACCCGTGGTGTCGGCGATCACCGTTTTCAGGCGGGTGAATTCGTGCATACACTCGATGCCGCTTTCGAATCCCAGTCCGCTCTGCCTGTACCCGCCGTACGACATCCACGGGCCGACGACATTGGTGCAGTTTATCCAGATGATGCCCGCTTCAAGCCTCCGCGCTATTGTGTGGGCCCGGTCAACATCTGTGGTCCAGAGGTCTGCCGCGAGGCCGTAATCACAGTCATTGGCGATTTCGACGGCCTCATCAATATCGCGATAGGTCTGCACACAGAGGACCGGCCCGAAAATCTCCTCCCGGCAGATGCGCATATCCCCGGTGACCCGGTCGAATATGGTGGGGGCATAAAAGCAGCCATCCTGCAGCCGGGGATCTTCGGGCTTTGCTCCGCCTGTCACCAGCCGCGCCCCCTGATCAACCCCGGACTGGACGTACTCATTCACGCGATCCCACTGCTCCTGTGAGACGAGTGGCCCCAGCTTTGTGCTCTCGTCCATCGGGTCGCCGAGGGCCAGGTTCTCAGCGATCTCCACCAGTCGCTGCAGGATTTCGTCCTTCATCTGTTCGTGGACGACCAGGCGGGATCCGGCGGTGCAGATCTGCCCGGAGTTCAGAAAGATGGTGCGGGCGGAGGCCGGGATCGCCATATCGAGATCGGCGTCCGGGAGGATGATATTGGGGGTTTTACCGCCGAGCTCGAGGGTGAGCTTTTTGACATTGCCTGCGGAGGCCCGGATCAGCGACCGCCCGGCTTCGGTGCTGCCGGTGAAGCTGATCTTGCCGACGCCGTGGTGTTCGGCCAGCGCTGCACCGGCTTCGGTACCCAGTCCCGTCACCACATTCAGGACCCCCTCCGGGAGACCGGCTTGTAGGCCGATGCGCCCGAGCTCCAGGGCGGTGCGGGGCGAGTTGGACGACGGTTTGAGGACGACAGTGTTGCCCGCAGCCAAAGCCGGCGCCACCTTAATGCAGGCCAGCGGGAGTGGAAAGTTCCACGGGACAATGCAGCCAGCGACACCGAACGGCTCGCGGACACTGTAACCCAAATATCCCTCCGGAGCGGCCAGGGTGTGCCCCTCGATCTTGTCGGCCAGCCCCGCAAAATACCGCAGGAATCGCGCCGATCCGCCCACGCCCCCCTGTGACTGCTCCAATGGCTTGCCCATGTCACGGGTTTCGTATTCAGCAAGCGTATCGGCCGAGGCCTCCAGAAGCGCCGCCATCTTTCGCATGATCTCTCCACGCTCTTCGGCAGGTGTGTCGCACCAGGTCCCGTCATCTGCTTTTCGTGCGGCCGCCACTGCCCGGTCAACGTCGGCTGCGTCTGCGCGCTGGAAATAACACTCAATCTCCCCGGTCGCCGGGTTGATGTTTTCCAGCACCTCTCCGTCCGTTGCATCCTGCCACTCGCCATTGATGAGCATCTGTCGGGTGGTCATGTCATGTCGCCTCCTGAGAATCACCAATGAGCTGATGTGCCAGTGCCTGGGCCGCCTGGTACACGAGCCTCACCGGAACATCGGCTTCGGCGGCACGTTCCATGCAGTCGTCAAACTCCGGTGTGACCGTAACAATAGCATCATCCAGCCGCCCGATTTTCATGCCCACGGTCCCGTACGGTGTCTGCACCTGCTGGATTTCACGCTCCAGACAGAAGCGGTCGGCCGTCGTCATTCGCACTCCGAAGGTGGTGCTGTTGCGCACAATCGCTTCGGCCACCGCCTGCTTCTGAGCGGGGAGGACGAGTGCCGACAGCTTCACCGCCGGGCGGTTCTTCTTCATGTAAATCGGCTCGAACCAGCAGTCAACAGCCCCGGCCTCGAAGATCGCCTGCCTTACCGGCTCGTACAGCTCCGGGTTCATGTCATCAATATTCGCCTCGACGAGGATTTGTGTGTCGCCGGTTTGGGGCGCCTTTTCCGCTTCACCGACCATGATCCGCAGAAGATTGGCGCCCTCGGAAAACTCTTTATGCCCGGCACCGAATCCCGAAGCTGTCAGCGTCATCTCCGGCGGTGGGCCGAAACTTTCGGCGAGCGTGACAGCAATGGCCGCCCCTGTGGGCGTCACCGTCTCACCGTCCACGTCCAGCGGTCGCGTCGGGATGCCCTTGAGGATTTCCACTACAGCGGGCACGGGCACGGCAAGGCGCCCGTGAGCGGTGTCCACAAAGCCGTGAGTCAGCGGTATTGGCGATGAGTGGATCTTCTCAACCCCCAGCAGATCGAAGCCGACTACGGCTCCGACGACGTCAATGACGGTGTCCAGACCACCGAGTTCGTGGAAATGGATTTCTTCAACCGGCTTCTGGTGGACCGCGGCTTCAGCTTCGGCCACCCGCTCAATCATCGCCCTGGCGCGCTGCTTTACGGACGCCTGCAGGTCCGATGCTTCAATGATCTCAATCAGTTCGCCCGGCTTCATGCCGTGTCCGTGGGAGTGATGTCCGTGATCATGGCCGTGGTGTTCGTCACTGTGTTCGTGGGCCGTGACGGTCGCCCGGGTGGCGCCGATACCCTTTTCGACAATTCTTTCAAACGACAGATCCCAGCCGTCCAGGTGGAGCCTTTTCAGTTCGTTTCGCATATCCTCCGGATCCACGCCCGCATCCACCAGCGCGGACAGCGTCATATCGCCACTGATCCCGAAGAAGACATCAAGGTAGGCTATAGTCATTGTCCTCACCATAAACACCAAAAATGTCGCACGTGCATAACCTTCCATGCAGGCCCTTTATTCCCTCCATGGAGGCGGGAGGTCATGTGGCGAAGAATATCTTTGTGAAAGTTCTGGTCGTCAGGACATGGGCCGCAGTCGGAGTGTCACGATGGGATGTTCGCCGATGGCTGATATCGTGGTGGCAGTTTTCGCGCTGGTCGGCGCTGTTATTGCCGGCCTGCTGTTTAGGGCTGCCGAATGGCCCTGGTACGCCTGGGTGCCCGCCGCTTTTTTGGTGGGCATCGCCTCTGTCGCGGCGTGGTTTGCGGCATGGTTTCTCGTCAGGAAGCTGACATATCCGATTATTGCGCGCAAACAACGCCGGGCTTCCGATAACCCCGACCGGCAACATGATGGTTGAAGCGCCGGTGCATGGCGTCCGGACACTCGCGCAGCGCTGCATCACCCATGAATGCTACAGCGACCGACGCCACCACGGTTGCCATCCCAACCTCGCCACCGGACGGATCCGCAGGGCGTTTTGCGGGGGGACGTGAGGAGATAAGGGTGCGATGGAGGAATACTCGCCCCCCATGATGAATTGAAGCACGGTATCCGGACAGGCGCGTTCTGGAGGAGTATCGTTGAGGGACGAAAACGGCAGGCTTCGGCTCTGGCCGGTTCTGGTTTTCGGACTGGCGTTTTGCATTCTGGCAAATCTTTGGGCGCGGCAGGGAGCGCTTTTGACGCTCGCCGCGCAGATCACCATGTCGGTGCCACCCGTGCCTGCGCTGGCGGCTCTGCTGTTGATGCTGGGCAGCCTCGGAATCCTGCGAAAGCTCGGTGTCACCCGCCGGGATGTGATGGCGACATACTGCTTCCTCACCCTCGCGGTTGCCCTCACCTCCGGAGCTGCGATGCGGCTGTTCTTGCCGACCCTGACAACGCCTCACTACTTCAAATCCCCGCAGAATAACTTCGACCAGTTTCTGGGTCATATTAAGCCGTGGCTGATGCCGCAGGATCCGCAGGTGATTCGCGACTATTTTGAGAGCTCTGTGACCGGTGCGGTGCCCTGGGACGCCTGGATCGGGCCGCTGGCGGTGTGGATGCTCTTCTTCGTCGCATTCTTCGGCCTGCTTTTGTGTGTGGCGATGATCTTCAGGCCGGTGTGGGAGGAGGGCGAGCACCTGGGTTACCCGGTTGCGCAGGTCCCCCTGATAGTGGCCGGGTATGACGAAGACACAAAGCATATATGGCGCGACAGCCTGTTCTGGATCGGCTTTGGGCTGGTCTGTTTGCACCATCTGCTGAATATCCTGCATGCCTTCAATCCGGGTGTGGCCGCCCTGGGTCTGGAAACGGATCTCGGAGCTCTGCTGCAGGAGCAGCCCTTCAGCGCACTGCGACCGATCCTGTTCAGATATCGCCCCTTCGTGTTCGGGATATCGTACCTGATGCCCACCGAGCTGATTCTCTCGACGCTCGTGTTCTATTTCGGGTATGTGAAGATGCTGGCTCTGGGCGGGGCTGTCGCCGGAGTGAACCTGCCTGGCTTCCCCTTTGAGATGGAGCAGGCGGCCGGGGCGTTTTTCGGGATGGCGTGTCTTCTGGTTTACGGCGCCCGGGAGCGGATTGCGGAGGTCTTTTCGCGCCTGGTCAGGACAAATGGGCCCTCAAAACTTCTCCCCGTCGCCACCATCGTCTGTCTTGCGACCATTTTCATCTTCTGGCGCATCGTGGGCATGAGCACAGGGCTGTTTGTGATCTACTACGTGCTGATGCTGGCCTTCGCACTGTCTTCGACCCGCATACGGACCGAAAGCGGCTTTCCAAGCAACTGGATTCGGCCACTCACCCAGGAGCAGCAGGCTCTGGTGCACTTCACAGGCACCGAGTCGATCCGGCGGATGAGTGGCATGGGGGGGCTGGTTGCCATCACCTTTCAGTTCCCCCTCTCACGCGGATATATGCCGCAGTTCATGGCGTATATGTCCGAGGCGCTGAAGATCGGCTCGGAGACGAAAACCACCGCCCGGCGGATGGCGCTGATATTGATGATCGCGATTCTCATCGGGACCGGCGTAAGCTGGTGGATGCACATCACCACCGCCTATCAATACGGCTCCAATGTTCTGGAGGGGGGAACCACGCAGGGCGGTCAGCGCGTGCAGATGATGAAGCGGGCGTGGGAGACAACGGCCGGATGGGCGATGCGACCGGAGGGCCCGGATCACACACGCGCGGGCTTCACCCTCCTGGGGCTGGGGACGGTGCTGGCGATTGCCGCCCTGCGCCGGGCGTATCTGCAATTTCCGCTGCATCCGCTTGGTGTCCTGATGGCTCTCACCGGGCCCGGCTCACTCACATGGGGGCCGCTTTTGGTGATCTACATCATCAAGGTCTCCGTCATGCGCATCGGTGGAATGCGACTGTACCGGCGGCTGGTGCCACTGTTCGTGGGTATCGCCATCGGGCACTTCTTCGCGGCCGGATTCGTCTGGAGCATGATCGCCAGCTTCGGCGGCCAGGGCTTCAACAAATACCCCGTGTGGTTCTGAACGGGGGAAAGTGTTACCCCGTGGCTTGACCGGGACGCTGGGGCTGGAACCTCTTTTCTCTTCTTCCGTATCAACAAAGTTTAATTCCCCTGATGTTGCTATTCTTAAGATTTTCTGGTTTTTCCCAACTTTTTTTGTGGCAATGAAGGTATTGCTCAAATCGCATAGAATAACACTTTTGTATAGGCATTGTTATCATATTTGTGCTAGATATTAGATCATGTGCTATTTACCTATCGGAAAAGTCTGTGATGTCCAAGCATCCATTCGGGCGTATGGCTTCTGCTCAATGCAGGGTGGAGG
>JBKHJK010000049.1:0-9108 GCA_046538215.1 Armatimonadota bacterium | reverse complement strand
GATTGGCGGGGAGAAAGTGGATGTAACGCCGCAGCCGCTGGTGGAACTGTGTGAGGTGGAAAAGCGCTCATACGAAGCGGCTGCAGCGACTCCGACAGACGGGCGAAGCTGGCATCTGGAGTTTCCGGATGCAGCGGTAACTGGGGAGCTCCAGGTTGATACCACCGGTGAGGGCCTCCGCTTCACGTGTCATCTCCGGAGCGAAAAGAAACAGGCCCGGGGGATGCTCTTGCGGTTTGTTTTTCCCTTCGATGCCACCGGCTGGCAGTGGCACGATGACATGCAGACGGCCCGCACGATCACGGAGGGTAGCCGTTACGAGAACGTCCAGCCGCTTCGGGCATACGCAGATCTTCCGGAATGGGAGGATCAGCCGGACCTGCGGATGGGATACTCAAACCGCAACTTCTGCACCGTCCTGACAGGAGATGTGGGGGTGTGCCTCGCGGCGCCCATGGACCGGCCCTGCATCTTCCGCACGGCCTATGACGGCACGGATAAGCGGCTGGAGCTGGTGTATGACTTCGCCTTCTCGCCGAATGCAAAGACCCCCAATGAGGCGGAGTTCGTTTTCGACCTGTACCCGTGCAGCCCGCACTGGGGCTTTCGCAGCGCCCTTGGGCGGTATTACCGGATGTATCCGGAGTTTTTCAAAAATTACTTCGGCACTCCCGGCCAGTGGATCGCCTTCAGTAAACTGTCGGAAATTGACAACGCCAATGAGTTTTATTTCGGCCTGCAGGAGGGGGCGCCGGAGCCTGCGTATGACGACAAAATCGGCGTCAAGTCGGCCATCTATCTCACCCACGCCGGGATGGGAGCGCACATACCGGATTATGACCCCGAATCCGACCCGCTGCCGCCCCATGATGTCCTCGTCGAAAGTATGGAAAAGGCCTTCCAGCGGCGGACGGGGCAGGATGATATGTTTCACCGGGTGGGCCTGTATGATGTGGAGGGGAAGCTTGATGTGCGCAAGTGGCGGGTGTACGGCCACCTGATCGCCCAGTACAACCTCGACCCGGAGCTGCCCGCCGGACAATGGACCCTTCAGCAGGCGGATGCCCGGACCAGGGGGATGCGCGCAAACCGTGGCGCCGAGCTGGACGGCTTCTATTACGACGGGCTGTCCTCGGGCGTGAATTATCGCGAGGATCACTTCGCCACCCATGACGGCCCGGTGCTGTGGGACCCGGTGGCGAAAAAGCCGTTTATCAACAACTTCTTCTCCTCTTGCGAGTTCGCCCGCGCCGCCGCAGAGCATCTGCGCCCCAAAGGGCAGATCACCATGATGAACGGGGCGCTGCATGCCAGCTATTACGTGGCGCCATGGCTCGATGTCCTCGGTGCGGAGACCGGCATACGACTCAAGCGCGAGGATCTCAATTACATCCGCTCCATCACCCACTACAAGCCGTTCATGACACTTCTGAAGGGGAATTACGAGAAAATCCGGGCTCACGAGCAGATTAAACAGTACATGAAGCGGTGCCTTGCCTACGGTGTCATGCCGGGATTCTTCGACTGGTCGCCCAGCGGCCTTGGACCGGGCGGACGCTACTGGGACCATTCGCGATATTACGAGCGCGACCGCGACCTGTTCCGGAAGTACGAGCCGCTTTGCCAGGCGGTTGCCGGAGCCGGATGGGAGCCGGTGACTTCGGCCCGAAGCAGCAATGAAGAGGTCTTCGTCGAACGTTTCGGCCCCGACCGTGACGGCGTGGTGTGGCTGACGCTTTTGAACGAGTCCGCCCGGGCGGAGACCACTCGGCTGAGCATCGCCTCCAAAGCCCTCCTGCTGCAGCCGGCCTCCGTACAGGCATTTGATGCGGTCAGTGAAAGCCCTGTGAATCTGAAGACGGAGGGCGGAGAGCTGTCGGCAGAGGTGACCGTGGGGGCCGAAGACGTGATGGCGATTCAGCTCGGCAGCCCGGAGGCCCTTGCGCGCTGGCGCCTCCGGTATGCACTTGACACCCTCGACCGCGGTGTGACGATGCGGGAGGTTGATGCCGGAAACCCCCCCGTGCCCGTGCACTGGGTTCCGAGCGGTGGCGGACCCGAAATTGGCGGCGGGGAAGACCGGACACTGGTGCTGCGGGGTGACGGCGAGGCCGATGCGGGGTGCGAGCAGTGGGTGATGTTTTTCCAGCGCGACGCCGAGCCTGTGACGCTACAGGTCACAGCGAGCGCGACAGACCTCAAAGGCAAAAACGCCTGTGTCATCCACTGTGACCCCTACTGGGTGACCAGCGACTTCAAACACCGCGAACAGTTCACCTTCAGCCTCGCGGAGGGGAGCTATGAGAACCGTGAATTCGAGTTCCAGATTGATGTCGAGCATCCGCTGCGGGCGGTACGGGTGCGGCCGTCGCTGAATCGCTCCGCAACCGGCTTGGTCGAAATCTCGCGGCTTGCATTGGCCGACCCCTCAGGCCAGCAGTATGCCATAGACCCGGAGTTCGAGCAGTGGTATATGCCGGTCCCGGAGGCGATGTCGGAGCCCATTCGCAGCCGCTGTGGGGCACTGCGACAGTCACTTACGAAGCTCGATGAGGCTCTCGAAAACCTGAGAAGTGACCATACACGCGATGTCCTGGCGGAGGCCTGCCGGCAGGTCAGCGAGCTTCAAAGCTACGTGCATAACAACAATGCCGAAAACGGCTGCCGGCGGGTGCTGCGGGATATGGAGACGATAGAGCAGCATTTGAGCCATATCGCGATGTCGGTGCTGGGCTTCAAACAGCCCTCCATCGAAGGGCCGATGACAGCCGCACCGGGTGACACCATCCGCCTGCATTTCCCGGCACCGCAAATCGCTGGTGCGCCAACATCCACAGAGCTGGTGAGTGATGATGCCGATATCGAAGTCACCGCGGACGGCGGAGTGGTGCACATCCCCGCTGACGCAGAGCCTGGAGAAACGCTGGAGGTGAGGGGGATCCTGCAGGCCGGCTCCGACAATGCACTCGTTCGGGTGGCCACGGCTCATGCCATCCGCGTGGTGGAACCGCTGACGGTGGAGCTCCACATTCGCGGCGTGGATGTCAATACCGGCGCATACACGCTGCTTGCCGTCGCCGGCAATAACCGCACCGCCCGGACCCCGGCGACACTGCAAATCACCGCTCCGAAGGGATGGAGGTGCGAGTATTACGATGCCCTGAATATCCCCGATCGGGGGCAGCAAAACGTGGGTGTGCAACTGCAGCCCCCGGATGATGCCGTCGCCGGGACCGCCGACATACGGGCAGTCGTCGCTTCTGAGAAAGCGAGTGCCACCGACACAATCACCATCATCCACATGCCCCCGGAGGCGAATTTGCTGAAGAATCCGGGGTTTGAGGGGGGCATGGAAGGATGGACGGTTACCAACGGCGACGTTACCATTGACACGGAAAATGCCCGCAATGGCGATGCCTGCCTGCGACTGAACAATCCCAAACGCTCCCGCTCCGGCGCCGTGCAGGGGATCACACTCAACCAGGAGCAGCCCTGTCCGATCCTGGTGCGGGCTGCATCACGCGCAGAAAATGTCAGCGGCGGCCCGGGTCGTGGCTATAGCGTCTATGTTGACATCTACTACACGGACGATACGCCCCTTTACGGACAAATCTATGAGTTTGGAACGGGAACGACCGAATGGCAGCTTGCCGAGTACTGTATCGAGCCGCAGAAGCCGATCGAAACCGTAAGTGTCTATCTGCTGTTGCGCGATAAGTCGGGCACCGCGTATTTCGATGATGTTGCGGTGGTGGAGGACCTCCGGCGGAAGGGTAACCTTGCGCGCGAGGCGGCAGTGACGGTGGACAGCAGCTACAGCAGCTACAGTGCGGCCCCGATCAATGACGGAATCACGCAGACCGAGGGGCTTCACTGGACGGAGGCGGCCTGGGCGTCGGCGGAGACTGATGAGTCGCACTTCATTGACTTCGCCTTCGAGAAGCCCCAAACCGTCGCCAGGGCGGCGATATACTGGTCGCTGGATGCCGGGATCCCGCGGACCTCGCAGATGGTGCACATGCAGGCGGACACGGGGGACGGATTCGAGACGGTCGGGACTGCTGAACCGGATACGCCGGAGCCGGTGACGACCATTGAGCTTTCCGAACCGGTGATTGCCTCGGGCTTTCGGCTGCTGCAGCCGCCGGGTGCGGGGCCCATGGACCGGAAAAACCTCCTGTGGGTGCGGGAGGTCGAGCTTTTGCCACCGCGCTAATCCGGTGATCCTCCGGCGGGTCCCGGGGCAGTGATTGTTTTCTCGGCCTTGGAGACGCCGCCGTGGACTGAAAGGGCTGTGAAACGGTAGGTGTGGCCCTGGCGCAAAAAGTCCACCCTGACGCGGTGGTCTGTGGTTGGTTCGGCGTCGAAAAACGTCCGGCGGACGATGCCGTCATCGCCAACGTAGCGCACCTGCGAGGTGGCGGGCACGTCAGTTGTCCATGTCACGAACGCGTACGGCTGGCCGCCGCGGATGCCGGACTGCGCCGGATGCAGCGAGACTTTCAGATCCCTGATTGTCGGCACGGTGGGCTGCTCGATTTCAATGGCGCCGAAATCCTCCGCGGCCGCATCAAAGCACCGCGTCACCAGCCGGGCGATGAGACACCGGTCGCCCTCGAAGAGACGGTCGCCGTGCTTGACGATGGCACGCACCGTCTCACTCTCGGCAGTTTTGCGGATGAACGCCAGCTCCCCGTTGAACTCAAACGAGCCATACGTGCGCATTCCCGCTCCCTTGTGTGAAAGCAGCAGATAGTCGGTCCACCGGCGCGTTTTGCGCTCGCTGCGAAGGGCCGCAACGCGCTGCATCTCCTCATTTGCAACATTGTAGGCCTGGAACTCACGCATGGCGATCCGGCCTCCGGACGGGCGCTTGATAACGGCCCGCAGGCGATCGGCTGTCACCCGCTCAAAGGATGTGCGGGAAGTGACCGTATCATCCCACATGGTCGCCGGGTCGGGCACTATCGTCCACTCATCTTCAGCATGATACTGGATGGTGAGCTCCTCGGGCGGATAGATGATGTCACTGCCGTTCCATGTCCCGTGATGCAGCACCACCATGTTGGTCTGAACCGGCTCGCCGAAATCAATCTCGTAAAAGCCCTCCAGCGGAACCTTCGGCTGAAAGGGCGAGGAGTTCACAGCCGCGCCAATCTCACGCGGGCCGAGGTTGCCGTCGGTGAGCTTCGCAGCGCTTCCGTCCGCTATTGTGCCCTCGTTCACCGAGGCAGACGCGTCTTTGCCCGCTGCCAGGTTCTCGCCCGGGTCGAGTTCAATTTCATCCGGTCGGTACGCGGGCGTGTCCATGGTGATGTCAATTCTGAAGCCGGCCGCCTCCGTGGGCTCAAGAACGTCTTCATCAGCCATCACCCTCAGGCGACTGACCCGCACATCGGCAGAGGAATCCTCGGGCACGGGCAGCAGCGCGTCGAAGAAAGAAACCGGCGGCTCGCCACTCTTGCTGTATGCTGCCACGGGGGATTTCACACGGTTGAATGTGCCTGCAGTCACCAGCCAGCCCAGCATCGCCTTCCGCTCCCGCTTGTCTTCAGGCTTCATCTCCGTGTCCTGTGCTTCGACGAACCGGACCTGCAGATCGTCATCGGGCGCCGGAGCCACGTACACGTCCGGCGAGTTGGGATTTTCGGTATATGCGGTTTTCGTTTCCGGATCAATTGCTGCCGTGGCAGGCTCCGTTTGCGTGGGGCCCGCGAAATGGAAAAACTGCTCGTATTCGTGTTCACCGCTGCCGGTCAGCAGGTCGCTCATAAGCCAGTAGTCGGCGAAGCGGTCGTCATCGGTTTTTACAAAGAGCATCTTCCGGCGGTGGATGACATCCTGCCCGGTGTATCCGGCGTGAGCGCCGTCGAAATAATCAAAGCCCGGCTGTGTAATCCACTCACACGGTATCATCTCCGCCCGCCACGCCTGCATCTGCCGGTCCACCTCGATGGTGTTGTGCAGGGCGGTGCGGTCGCCCCAGCCGAGGAAGTAATCACCCGTGTCAACGATCAGCGGCTTGCCGTAGGCGTAGAGCTCGCAGTGCAGGGCGTCGAGGTGGGCGTGCGCTCGCCCCTGTGGTGAAAGGCTGAGGTACATATAGGGCGCCCGGTCGGCGGTCCACGACTCGCGCATCACGTAATAGCCGGTTGATCGGAAACCCAGCGAGGTCGTTGCGGGGATATCCTCCCTGTCCTCCATGTGTGCCAGCGTCGCCCGGATGCGCTCGTACGGGTCCGCAATGGCCTCAAGGCGCTCGCGAGTGTCCTCGTCCACATAGCTTGCCAGGTACCATTCCAGCTTATCGGCGAGATAGCCGCTGGACCAGTCGGTGCGCCCGTACATGTCGCCGATGCAGGGGGTCCCGCCATTGGGCATCACCAGCCACAGCATAATCTCTTCCATTTTCTGTGCCTGCCGGACAATGATCTGCTCGATTTCAGAAAAATCACCGTCGGTGTCATTCGCGCGGACGAACTCCAGCACCCGCAGCGCCCAGGGGATGCAGACGGTCTGGTATGACACCGAAAAGGTATCCCACGCACCGTCCGGGGTGGTGCGTTCGACGAGATTTTCCACCAGGTTGGCTTTACCCGCCTCGACCCATTCGTCGGAATCTTTGAACTCCGGCAGGTATATCCCGGCCGAGGTGAGGACCGGGAAGGTGACCACATCGCGGTCGTACGACCACGGCACGAGATACCGGCAGTTGCCTACAAACAGCTTCCAGAAGGCCATGTGCATCTCGGGCGTGAACTCCGGGCAGGATCGCACGACATCGTAAGCCGCGATCACGTTGCCCGTCCGGTTGCGCACCTGCATATAGATATTCACACTGGCGATGGTGTCACCACGGATATGGCCGGAGATATTCCGCGGCGCCTGCTCGGTCCAGCTTACAACGAGATTGCCGACCTCCTCGGCGTACTTCGGATCACCGATGTCCTCATAGATGCCCGCCAGCTTCGCGAGGATGTTCATCTGGTGCAGCTTCGCGATCCAGCCGTAGTACGACGAGGGATTGTGCATCCAGTTAATTTCGTCGCCGAGATCGTACGTTTCCATCTCGCCGGTGTCATAATTGCGGAAGGTGTAGATGTGTTTGAGCCACTGCTCGTCCGCTGTTTTCTGCGAGGAGCCGTCGGCTTTCAGCATCATGGTGGAGTCAGCCGGGTGAATGGCCGGATGCTGCGCCTCGGGAACGTAGGGCTTTTCTCGAGTGGCGAAATGCTCCGCGAGAAGCTGTCTGGCCCGGTCGGTCTCTCCGGCCTGCATCGCTGCGTCGAAATCGGACAGTCCCGGATAGCCCGCACGTATCGCCTGCAGGACCTCGAGATCTGAAATCTCCGCGTCCACCGGCGGCAGCGGCTCCTCGGCGACCCCCGGGACCGACCATGCGACGAACACAGCAATGCAAAGCATGAACATCATCATACGCTGGTGCCTCCCGGCTTCAATGCCCCGGCTTCATCGTACATCGCCACGATATTTTCGGTGCTGATGTCGTCAATGAACTCCTGGCTGGGCGCGCAGATAAAACCGCCCTGTGTGAAAAGCTCCAGGCGAGACCGCACCTCCGCACGGACGTCCTGCTCTGTGCCGAAGGGCAGGGTCTGCTGGGTGTCAATGGAGCCGTGGAAAACGATGTCCCCGCCGAACTCACGGGCCAGAAGCTCCATCTGCATGTCCTTCGCCCGCACCTGTATCGGGTCCAAAGCATCCATGCCGATATCAATGAGGTCGGGGATGAAGTCATAGACGCTGCCGCAGGAGTGCAGCATCACTTTGATGTCATAATCGTGCGCCTGCTCGAAGAGACGGGCGAGGTGTGGTTTGATGAACTTTCGGAACATCTTCAGGCTGATGAGGGGCCCGGTCTGGCCGCCGTAATCATCGCCCATGAAAAAGATGTCTATGCCGCCGTCGGCCGCCTCAAACTGCCGGCGGGAGCTTTCGAGGTAATAGTCAGTGATACGTGTCATCAGGGCTTCGGCGACCTCGGGATACAGGACCATTGCCTCCAGCAGCTCCTGCATCCCCATCATGTGCATGGCACGGCAGAAGAACGGCGACCAGTCGCCTCCCATAATGGCATGTGGAGCGTGCTCTCGGCAGGCCTCTGCCACGCCCGAATAATCGAACCAGTCTGGATCCGGGAACGGCTCGTGGTTTTCGATTTCAGCCACGGTGGTTGCCGGGGCCAGCGGTGTGCCCGTCACGCTGGAGGCATAGGTGCCGCCTGGATTCAGCGGGACCCCCCAGATGCCGCACTCCCGCCCGTCGGGGAGATGGTGGATTTTGGGGCCGACGTATTTGACTGCCCTCCTGACATTGCGCAGGTCCACCCCGAGCGTGCGCAGAAGCTGCTCCTCATCGGCCACATTGAGGTCGTTTTTCAGACGCTCGGTGACCGACCGCCATGCCCAGTAATCGGTTGGGGTGCGGTCGGGAGGCCTGTGGTCGAATGCAGTCATCACGCGTTCGTGAGAGGTCATGAGGCCTTTCCATTCATGCTCCATTGACTCTGTTATTGTGAGTAGTTGAACATATCGGGACTGCGAACCTTCTAAAATGCCTAGCGCATTATTCGGCGGGGCGCAATCCGACCCGTTGGAATGCTCACCGGAGACGTAGTCACAGGGCGTCGTTCAGCTTGACGCTCAGGGCGGTATCCGATACCATAAACGCTACCTTATGAAGAAGGAAACTGTCGCACGAAACCGCAAGGCGCGGTACGAATATTTCGTTGAAGACACCTATGAGGCCGGCCTCGAGCTTAAGGGGGCGGAAGTGAAATCCCTGCGCAACCACGATGTCAGCCTCAACGAGGCGTATGCAACCGTCGAGGGCGGGCAGGTGTGGGTCATCGGGATGCACATTTCTCCGTATGAGGCAGCAACAAACGTGGAAGAAATCAACCCCACCCGCAAGCGGCGACTACTCCTCAAGAGGCGCGAAATTGACCGGATCGAGCGAGATGTGCTACAAAAAGGCTACACGCTCATCCCCCTGGAAGTCTATTTTAACAGGCGGGGATATGCGAAGATGACGCTCGGGATCTGCCGGGGCAAGAAGCAGTACGACAAGCGCCGCGCGATCAAAGAA